>JBHHXS010000120.1:0-9969 GCA_046757145.1 Phycisphaerae bacterium
GGTTTCCCCAACTAGATCCTAAGTCTAGCGCGTCTGCCAATTCCGCCACAGCCGCGGTATGTCGCCAATCGATCGCATCGGCCGACGTTGCTCCGAGGATCGGATGTGTGCGCAAGGTTGTTTTATGAACCTAGGAAGCACCATCTTCTCCCGGATCGCCCAAGGATCGGGCGGTTGTCATGAAGAAGTCGTAGGCAGCCCGGATCTCCCGCAGTGTGTCCCCGGGAAACTTCTCGAGCAACGCCCTGGCGATCTCGAACGCCACAACGTTTTCAGCCACTACGCTTGCCGCGGGGACCGCACACACGTCGCTACGCTCATAGTCGGAACGCTCGCTCTGTCTGGTTTCCAGGTCGACGCTGTTAAGCCCGCGCAAGATGGTGCTGATGGGCTTCATGGCGCCGCGCACGACGATAGGGGCGCCGTTAGTCATGCCGCCCTCAAGCCCGCCGGCGTTGTTGGAACGTCTGACAAAACCAAGGTGAGAGGAATCGCGCATGCTTGGGTCGAAGTCGATCTCATCGTGTACGCAACTGCCCGGCCGGCTCGCCACACCGAAACCGAGTCCTATCTCGACTCCCTTGAATGCCTGGATCGACCCTACGGCGTGCATGAGCCTGCCGTCGAGCTTGTCCCGCCAGGACATACAGCTACCCAGTCCGGGCGGGTGGCCGCGAACCTGCACCTCGACCACTCCACCGACCGTGTCCTTGTCTGCCTTTGCCCGTTCGATCGCGACGACCATCTCCTCTGCCGCTGCGGGGTCCGGGCAGTACAGCTCATTGGAATCGCGTAGCGCACGAAGCTCCGCGGGTGAAGCTCCGTTCGGAATCTCGGCGACCACATCGCTCACCTGCACAACATACCCGACGACGTCGATGTTGAACTCACGAAGTAAACAGCGCGACAGTGCCCCTGCAGCAACGCGCGACGCCGTCTCTCGGGCCGACGCTCTCTCCAGTGTTTCCCGACAATCGGTTGCCAACCATTTAAGGCTCCCGGCAAGATCGGCATGCCCGGGCCTGGGACGACGCACGGGAGGGGCGTCATCTATCCTGCTATCGCGGTTGGTGATCTGAAGCACAACCGGCGAACCAATGGTCATGCCACGGCGTGCTCCGCTCAGCAGGGTGACGGTGTCACGCTCAATCTTCATCCGGGGGCCTCGCCCGTGCCCACCCTGCCGTCGCCGTAGCTCGGCGTTGATGAGGTCCACGTCGATCGGAACGCCGGCGGGCATGCCCTCGATAAGGGCCACCAGCGCCGCACCGTGCGACTCCCCAGCCGTTCTATAGTCTAGTGTGCCCATACGTTCGCATGACCGTGATCAATGCTGCCGGGGGTCCGTGCCCGGGGCTCCTACACGCTAGACGCGCCGCCGATGGTCGGCCTTCTGCGAGATTGCGCACGATCACCAGGTATGTTACGCTGGATTAGCTTCGGCAGCCAGTCTGCACTGTGAATCCGCGCCGGATGATGCAATGGCGTTGCCTGCGGCCGACGAAGCCGGCAAACGGCGCTGGATCGCCGCACGCCTGGCCCCGGGGGACTACGCATCTGCATGAGCCTACCCCTCGCCGGGCCGCTCAATATGCTTTGGAGTCGGGCCTTGACCTCCAGGCGTCGAAGAGGGCCCGGCATTCATCGGCCAGGATTCCGGCGTGAATAGTCACGGTGCTGCCCCCTTGCCTGTAAATGGCGGAGCACGCAAGCGACAGTTCACTGAACCCCGCTCGCCGTGCGTCGGCGATGGTTGCCCCGTACAGCACAGCGTCGAGGCGGGCCCAGTGAATCGCAGCGGCACACATCGGGCAAGGCTCGCATGTGGTGGCGATCACGTGGTTGCTGAGATCGATCGTGCCGAGCAGGCGGCACACGGCGCGGATGGCATTGATTTCCGCGTGGGCTGTCGAATCACAGCTCGCGTACACGGTGTTATGGGCAGCGTGGACCACCTCCCCGTCGAGCCGTGCGATCACCGCACCAAATGGAGCCTGCCCCGCAGCAATTCCTTGCCTGGCCGCCTCGATCGCCTGTCGGATGAGCTCCGGGTGTGCGGTCATTGTCGATCATCCTACCGGGCAAACGCACGCCCGCATGTTTGCTGCAACTGGGTAAACGCTGCACGCTGGTCGACGCCCCCCTCCACATATCCTACCGCTGCAACGCCCGGCGTGCATCGCCTATAGGCCTGGCGAGACACCCGGTCGAAAAAGGCGCAGTTCCAGTATAATAAGTCGCATAGAGCGAAGTCTCAAAGCCCGGCAACGCGGACCGTGGCTTACCCGGTGCGTGACAGTTTCGGCGGCGTCGCCCAGGGTCTCCTGGGGATCGTGGTCTGGGATCCGAGCCCCAAGCGCCGGCGCGGGGTACGTGCGAGAGCACTCAACCACGTGGATTCGGAACGACCCGGGCTCGTAGGCGTCATGATGATGTACCCGTCGCTCGCGCTCCGGGCTCGGATCGCGCCCCGCCGATTGTGTCACGGACCGTGGCTTACCAGCCGGTCGACGCGGACCAGCGACAAAGGCGCGTTGAGTCGCAGGCACGAGCACCGAATGAGTTCAGAGGCCCGACCACCCGGCTGGAATGGATCGCGGGCGTGCGGTATCACTCAGCCGTAGTCCCTTGCTTGACAGTCTGTGCTCCATGCCCGAAATAGACCTGTCAAGCGCCCGCGCAGCCTGAGGGAACCGGTGAGTCATGCTGGACATCAAGTTCATCCGTGACAACGTTGAGCTGATAAAAAGGGCCTGCGTCGACAAGCACATTGCCTGCGACGTCGACCGGCTTGTCGAAGTTGACCGGCAGCGCCGCGAGCTGCAGCAGCAACTCGACGCCCTGCGGACTCAGGTGAAGGAGAATGGGCAGGCTGTCGGCCTGCTGCGGAATCCGAAGTCCTCCCTTTACAAGGCTGCTGCGGCTAAGGGCCAGGGGGAGGCGGAGATAAAGGCGCAGGCCGACCGACTCCTGAGGGAGCTGACCGCAGTCAAGCCAAGAGTCAGACAACTGGAGGAGTCGGAAGGCCCGATACTCGAGGAATTCGGGCGGCTGATGCTCACGGTCCCCCAGCCCGCCGATCCCGAAGTGCCCGTAGGTAAGGACGAGACCGAGAACGTTGAGCTGCGCAAGGTCGGTCAGCCGAGGGCTTTTGACTTCCAACCGAAAGATCACGTCGTTCTGGGGACCGAGCTTGGCATAATAGATATAGAACGGGGCGTCAAACTTGCCGGCACACGCAACTACGTTCTCAGAGGCGATGGCGCGCTGCTGCACCAAGCCGTGCTTCGCCTCGCGCAAGATATGATGGTCGCGCGGGGGTTCATCCCTATGACCGTCCCTGTGCTGGTCAAGGAGGACGTAATGTACGGGACGGGCTACTTCCCTACAGGTAGGGATCAGGCGTACCTGTGCGAGCGGGACTCGCTGTCGCTGGTCGGTACGGCAGAGGTCCCACTCACTGCCTACCACCTCGACGAGGTACTGGCTGAGGACGCTCTGCCCATAAAGACCTGCGCCACCAGTTCATGTTTCCGTCGCGAGGCGGGTGCTGCAGGGAAGGACACTTACGGCTTGTACCGCATCCACTTGTTCGAGAAGGTCGAGCAGGTGATCGTCTGCCGCAACGACGTGGACGAGAGTAAGAGGTTTCATCAGGAAATCTGCCGGAATGCCGAGGAGGTCTTGCAAGCTCTGGGCCTGCCGTACCGCGTGGTCAACGTGTGTACGGGCGACCTCGGCCTGGGGCAAGTGCAGAAATACGACATCGAAACGTGGATGCCGTCTCGCCTCAGCTACGGAGAAACGCATTCCGCTTCGCGGTTCTACGAATTCCAGGCTCGCAGACTCAAACTGCGCTACCGTGACGCTGGAAGGCGGGTTCGATTCTGCCACACGTTGAATAACACCGTCATCGCGTCTCCGCGTGTGTTGATTCCGATACTCGAACTTTATCAGAATGAGGACGGCACGGTCACGATCCCGGAGGTTCTCCGGCGTTACATGGGAGGGCGCGAGCGTATCGAGAAGCAATGATAGGGGCTGTTCCTACCGGGCGCAAGCGCACCGCATTCACTTCGGCGCAGAGCGCAATACCGTCCGCAAAAAGACACCCCGGCGCCGCTTCGCCCGTTGCCCCGGCATTTTCGGCATGACGATCAGGCGGAACTTCTCATGAACGCAGGTGTCTAAGATGCCGGCGACCGATTGCGCCGGCGTTGAGGAACTGGTCTACTGATCTGCGAAAGGAAACCACATGATTCCCGTTGTTAATCGATCCATGTTAGCCTGCGTGTGCGTTACCGTCTTCGTCTCGGCCTCATCGGGACAGGTTGCCCACGCGGGTGAGTCGACGGCTCTTACGATCTACAGCACCGGTGGACCCGGAGCCGTACCGCCGGAAGTCTATCTGCCCGGCGCCGAGACGCGATACAGGCCGGCACAGTACCGCCAGGTCATCCCCGGCTACGCCATCGTCAAGCAGGACAGGTCTCTCGAGCTGAAGGCCGGTCGAAGCACACTCCGTTTCACGGACGTCGCAGCCCAGATTGACCCGACGACCGTTTCGATCACTTCGGTGACCGACCCTGAGGGCACGCGCGTGCTGGAGCAGAGCTTCGAGTTCGACCTCGTAAGTATGGACAAGCTCATGCAGCGCTACCTCGACAAGGGAATCACTGTCGAACAGCTTCAAGGTGACAAGGTGGCGACGTTCACCGGCACTTTGTTGAGCACTGCCGGTGGATTGCTCTTGCGGACCGGCGACGGCGGCGTGCAGGTGATTAACGGGTACGCCACTGTCCGGTTTCCTGACCTTCCGGGTGGCCTCATGACAAAGCCCACGCTCGTGTGGGACGTGATCGCCAGCAAGCCGGGATTGCAGGACTTTCGCGTTACGTACGAGACGAAAGCGGTTACCTGGTGGTCTGATTACAACATCGTCTTCAGCGAGGGCAAGGACGCCAACAGCGGCGTGCTCGACATCGGTGCCTGGGTGAGCATCGTAAACCAGTCCGGCGCCGGCTACCACGATGCCAAGCTCAAACTGATTGCGGGAGAGGTGCATCGAGCACCGCGGCCCGGACGACAGGCGGGGATGGCGAAGAGGTACGCCATGGAGGCTGCCGAGGCGCCTATGGACCTCGGGTTCAAGGAGAAGAGCTTCTTTGAGTACCATCTTTATACGCTGGGTAGGCCGACCACGCTGGCGGACAATTCCACCAAACAGATTGAGCTCTTTCCCGCGACCCGTGGTGTGCCTTGCGAGAAGGTGCTTGTCTACTACGGCTTGGAGTCACGATACCCGTACTACGGCAGCCCGATCACCGATCGGAACTTCGGTGCCCAGTCGAACAAGAAAGTGGACATTTACCTTAGGTTCAAGAACGAAAAGGAGGTCGGCATGGGCGTGCCGTTGCCCGCCGGCAGAATCCGTGTCAGCAAGCGTGATCCGGCCGATGATTCTCTGGAATTCATAGGGGAAGACAAGATTGATCACACTCCGAAGGACGAGGAGGTGCTTATAAAGCTGGGCACCGCCTTCGATGTCGTTGGTGAACGCAAGCAGACTGATTTCAAAGTGGACAGCCGGCGAGATTGGATGGAGGAGACCATCGAGATTAAGCTCCGCAACCACAAGGACCAACCGGTCAAGGTGATCGTCAAGGAGAACCTCTATCGCTGGACCAACTGGGACATCCGCGGGGAGACGCAGAGCTACAAGAAAATCGACGCACGCACGATCCACTTCCCTGTCGAAGTCAAGGCAGACGACGAAGTGACCATCCGGTATACGGTTCACTACTCCTGGTAGGCTGCTTTGGTGGTTACAAGTAATTACGCTGCAGAGCACGGCGTGAAAGCGGCTTGATGCAACATGTCTAACAGTAGTGAAGCCATCGCAAGCCCGGTAGTCTGCGCAACATACGGCGCGCTGAATACGGGCGCAAAGGGCTCCGGCTGATGATTCTGAAACGAAACGACGTGTTCGCTGAGGGGCCGGCGTTGATATTCCGCCCGCTGCGACGTATGCTTATAGGGTCTGAATGGGGGTCTGCGCAGTCATACTTGGAGCGAATCTATGGGGTATCCAGCGGCTTGTGTAGGGGGCGGGCTGAGCATCGCCTGTGCCGTAGCCGCCCTTATCGTGCCGTCACACTCGGCATGGAGCAGCCAGAACAAACGCGATGTTGTCGTCGTCGCTTCAGAGGCGACGGGGCTTGCCACGTTTATAACGAGCGCTAGCGACGGACCAATCCCCTTGGCCCGGCCGGCATCCGACGCACCCGGCGCGCTCACCAGCTTTTTGGATGAATACGGGCAGTTGTTCGGCATAACCGATGCGCGCACCGAGTTGAGCGTCGCCGGCAGCAAAGTGTGCGTTCTCGGGCAGGTGCATACCACCTATCAACAGTATTACCGCGGCGTGCGTGTGTTCGGCGGGATGGTGAAAGTCCATCAGGATTCCGAGGGGAACGTGCCGGCTGCAAACGGCCGATTCTTCCGGATCCCCAACTGGCTGAATCCGGCGCCCGCTCTGAGCGCCGACGATGCCGCGTCGGTCGCAAGAGCGGACGTAGGGCTTGGGCAGCTTGCGGTCGACCGCAATGAACTGGTAGTTGTAGATCCGAGCGGGTACGGCGATCCCCCACGTGGCCCGCATCTCGCATACCACGTTACCGTATCGGACAGAGACGCGTTCGTCCACGAAGCCTTCTTCGTGGACGCAGACAACGGCGAGGTGCTTGATCGGTGGTCGCTGACTGAAACCGTCCTCAATCGGATGGTCTACTTTGGACAGAACACCAACGATCTGAGGAAGGCTCCGGCCCGGTTCGAGGGTGAGCCTCCTTCTCCCGACCGCGACGCCAACCGCGCGTACGACTACTCGGGCGACTTCTACAACTTCCTGCTCCGCATGTTCGGGCGCGACGGCATTACAGACGGGCTGCCCTACACACTCAATGCAACCGTGCACTTCGGCCTGCTGCCGGGACAGGGTGGCGAATTCTGCCCGAACGCTTTTTGGGACGACAACACCGGGGACGCGGCGTTCTGTACCGACGTGGCACAGGACGACGTTGTGGCTCACGAGTGGGGCCATGCGCTCACCGCCGTGACCGCGGGATTGATTTACCAGAACCAGCCTGGGCAGCTCAATGAATCCTACTCCGACGTATGGGGCGAGCTGATCGACCTGTTCAACGGAGATGCGGGATTCCCGGGTGAACCTGGGGGACCGGCGTGGCCCAGGCCCAGCGGGTATATCGGGCCGGGAACGGATACCCCCAACGGGCTACGCCCCGCCGGCCAGTGCAGTACGACTATCACGGGTCATCCCAACGGAGTGCGGTGGCTTCTGGCTGAGGATTCCACCGGCGTGAACGGCTTCCTCGGGGAGATTCGCGACATGTGGGAACCGACCTGCTCGCGACCCAACGCGCAACACCCGTGCTGTCCCGACCGGGGTTACCACGCGTGGCAGGTATGCGGCGGCCCCAACGGGCGCGACAACGGGGGAGTCCACAGCGGCAGCGGGATTCCGAATCACGCGTTCGCAATCCTCACCGATGGGAAGGTGTTCAACGGCTACACGGTGGCGGGCATCGGCCCGATCAAGGCTGCCGCTGTCTGGTATCGCGCCTTAGTCTACTACCTTACACCCATCTCCGATTTTGAGGATGCGTACGCCGCGATTAAACGAGCGGCCTTTGACCTGGTTGGTACGACGCCCCTGGACCCTCGAACGGGTGAGCCATCGGACGCGGTGTTCACCGCAGCGGACGTCGATCAGGTCGATCTCGCTCTGCGTGCCGTTGAGATGGACCAGCGGGGCGCTTGTGGAGCCACCGCGGATGTCTTGAATCGGGTGCCGCCTTCGCAATGTTCGCCTCGCTCGGTGCTCTTCAGCGACGACTTCGAGCAGGGTGCAGGCGATTGGGCGGTGGAGAACACCAACCCACCGCACCCTTATGACTGGGTGCTGGTCGGGGATTTGCCGTTCGGGCGCGCGGGCACGGCGTGGTTTGTCGACGATCCTCGGGAGACCACCGGTACCATTGAGTCCGCGAGGCATTCCTTGATCAGCCCACTTATTACGATTCCTGCCGAGATCGACGATGTACACAAGCCCAAGCTCGCCTTCACGCACTATGTGGCCACACAGTACCTGGGGGACGGCGGGAATCTGCGCATCAGTGTGAACGGCGGTCCGTGGGAGCTGATAGAAACAGACGCCTTTGAGTACAACCCGTACAACGCGACGATCCAAGGTGCGATCACGGGACCGAACAACAATAATCCACTCGAGGGTGAGACCGCCTGGACCGGTGTGGCCGTCGCCTGGGGAACGTCGGTCGTTGACCTTAGCTCGTTCGTGAGCGGGGGCGATACAGTGCAAGTCCGCTTCGACTTCGGCAAGGACGCGGGGCGCGGCTACGACGGGTGGTTTGTTGATGATTTCGTCGTTTATGTGTGTGCCTGCGACACTGATGCATTCTGCGACGACGGCGTCTTCTGCAACGGTCGCGAGTCTTGCTGGGACGGCTTCTGCAAGAAGGGAACGGTACCCTGTGGCGACGATTACTGCGACGAGTCCAACATGGACTGTTTTCCGGCTGTCTTCTGGGATGACTTCGGCAACGGCAACCTGCGCGGGTGGGAGCTTGGCACTCCGGATGATACTGCCACCGGCGGCCGGTGGGTCGTCGGTAATCCCGTGGGAACGCGGGTCCAGGCCGCCCAGGCACAGCCGGAGGACGCTTACTTCGGGCTGGGGTGTGCGTACACCGGCGAGAACGCCGACGGACAGTTCTTCAGTGGTGACGTGGATGGCGGTGCCACGCACATGATCTCACCGTCGATCGATCTTGCCGGCCGCAGCAGCGCGAAGCTCTCTTATGCAATGTGGTTCTACGAGCTGCATCCATCAGACGGTTACGATGACTTCCTTGCCGTCGATGTCTCAAGTGACAACGGCGCCTCGTGGGTCAACCTGGAGACCGTAACAGCCACGACCCAAATGTGGGTCGTAAGAGAGTTCCAGTTGGAAGATTTCGTCGAGCTTACGGGGACGCTCAAGTTGCGCTTCACCGCGCAAGCGGAGCGCGTGGCGGGAGTGGACGACACGGTGGAAGCGGCCATCGATGAGGTCGTTATCACCGCCCCGGACGCGTGTCAGTTGCCGTATGGCGATGCTGACGGCAACTGCGACATAGACTTGACAGACTACATGACGTGGATCGATTGCATGACGGGCCCCGACCGAGGCCCGCACGATCCGCTGTGCTCGCCGTTTGACGTCGACACCGACAGCGACGTGGACCTGAACGACATTGCGGCACTCTCTCTGCTGTTTTAGCGTACCCGGCTCGCTGACGGCGGGCACACCGTCCGCAACGAGGTCACCGCATTTGTTCCGCACCTGGGCGCGGCCCATGATGAGCGCAGCGACGCTCACCGCTTGTGAGCGATCGCATCGATCTTGGCCGCCAGTACGAAATCACTCTCCGTCAGACCATCGATCTTGTGCGTCCAGATCTCTATGCGCACCATCCCCCATGAAAGAAACAGGTCGGGGTGGTGTCCCTGTCCCTCGGCGATCGCGCCGACTTTATTCACGAAAGCGAGCGCTTCGGCGAAGTCGGGAAACGTGCAACTCTTCGACAGATGGTGGTTGTCGACTATCGTCCACCCGTGCAGCTGTTCCAGCAGCTCTGCTGCTCTATCCTCAGGCAGGGGGGGGATGGCACCGCTGCACGGGACGCATTCTTTGTTCGCCAGATCAGACATCGTTACTCCTAACAACAGGACTTCTTGTATTATATGTGCCTCGACTTCGAGGAGCCCGCACCGGTGGCTGGTTACTTCCTACGGCACCCGCATGCGTAACGCCGTGGCACTTCGCCCGAACATCGGAGAGGGGGGGATTCGAACCCCCGGTACGGTATAAACCGTACACTGGTTTTCGAA
>JBHHXS010000121.1:0-9966 GCA_046757145.1 Phycisphaerae bacterium
CGCGCTCGTCGACATGACGGCCAGCCATGGAGGACCAGCTCGTGCGCTCGTGAGTGACACTTGCGTGGCGGCTTGGACGTTGGAAGCGACGGGCCTCCCGCCGGTGCAAGCTTTGCTTGGTGTCTTATTTCGCAAGTCATGCGACTACGAGTGAGATCCGACCCGCAGGCGGTTACCCGATGCGCGCAGCGTCGGGGGTGAGCCTGCGCGACTACGCGAAGGCGGGCGGCAAGCGTAGGTTCCCGCGAGGTCGCTGTCGTCTTGATACTCACGGTTCCCACGGTAGAATCCGCCGGTGCCGCAATAGGGTTGTCACTGAGAGGTTCTATGAGCGCCATGATGATTCTAGTGTTGTGGATGTGCACCGCGTTGAATGGCATTTCCTATCCTGAGAGGGAGCCGCCAAGCCGCCCAGCGGAGCGAGTGGGGTCAATCTCCGCGCGGTACAGGGAGGCGGCTGAACGGATCATCAATGCTGCGATGACCGACAACGACGCCTATAGCAAGTTGGAGGAGTTATGCGTTGGCATCGGGCATCGTCTGAGCGGTTCTCCGCAGCTCGACCGGGCGGTGGCGTGGGCGCTGAGAAGCATGAGGCAGGATGGTCATGAGAACGTCCACGCTGAAGATGTCATGGTTCCGCGCTGGGTTCGCGGTGAGGAATCAGCATCCATGCGTGAGCCCCGGGTCGAGCCGTTGGCCATGTTGGGCCTGGGAGGTTCCGTAGGCACGCCGCCCGAGGGTGTAACCGGCGCGGTAGTAGTTGTGGAGGACGAAGCCCAGCTCAGAGCCGTCGGCGAAGCTGCGCGCGGTAAGGTGGTGCTGTTCAACAACGTGATGCCCCCGTACGACCCGGTAAACGGTGCGGGCTATTCAAAAGCGGTTCGGTTTCGAACCCATGGTGCCCGTTTGGCTTCACAATACGGCGCTGTCGCCTGCCTGATCCGTTCGGTAACTGCTACGAGTCTGCGGTCTCCGCACACCGGCGCATTGAAATACGGCGACGCACCAGTCAATATACCAGCGGCAGCGGTATCTACGGAAGATGCGGAGCTGATCGCCAGGCTTGCTCGACGGGGTCAGCAGGTCACCGTTACACTCAAGATGGAGGCGAGAACGCTGCCCGACGTTCGCTCCGCAAATGTCGTGGGGGAATTGCGAGGCTCCACGCTTCCCGACGAGATCATTGTCATCGGGGGACATTTGGACTCGTGGGACGTAGGACAGGGCGCCCACGACGACGGCGGGGGATGTGTAGCCGCTATGGAGGCAATCACCATACTTCGCAGCCTGAACATGATCCCGAGGCGCACCATCCGTGTGGTCCTGTGGACCAATGAGGAGAACGGTCTCCGTGGGGCCAAGGCCTACGCCGCGGAGCACGCCGAAGAGCTAGACAAGCATGTAGCAGCAATTGAGTCCGACGGCGGGACATTCCACCCTCTCGGCTACTCCGTTGAGTGCAGAGACGAGCTTCGCCAGGCCCGCGCCGCAGATCAGATGCGCGAAATCGTCAACCTGCTGGCGCCGCTGGGTGCCATGACCATAACGACCGGATGGTCCGGTGCTGACATCGGCCGGATGAAGTCGGCAGGCGTCGTACTTATGGGGCAGCGGGTCGACGGCGCTGAATACTTCGACTACCACCATTCGCGCGCGGATACAATCGACAAGGTGGACCCGGTGGAGCTGTCCGAGAACGTAGCTGCGCTTGCCACCGTCGCTTACATCTTGGCCGATATGCCACTCCGCGTAGGCGAGCGCGGCACGACAAGCACGCACTGAGTACCCCTATGACACTCCGGCGTGAACGAAGCGACCACTGTATGATGTTGGCAGCCTGTCACAGGCGCAGGCATCGGCGGGCGGGCGCAGCTGACGGACCGTGAGCACTCCGTTGGTGCGCCGTACTCGGCCCCTTGCCGCTTGCCAGTAACGCCCTCGCCGACGCAGCCTTAACGGCGTTCGCGGATGGTCCTGCGACGTGGCTCGACCGCCCGGCGCTCTCTGTCCGCGCGTGGACGGGCCTCACGCCCGCGCGCCAGCACCCAGTGTCTTCCGTCCCATCGATGACCACAGCCTCGTCCGTGTCGGTGGCTGCTGCGGATCGTAATCAGCCTCGCCCCGTCATAATAGTGGCGATGACACCCACGTGTGCACACGTGGTGCACCGGCTCACGTGGCTCGGTTCTGCGGACGAGGACCCAGTAGTGTCCGTCCCAGTAGTGCCCGCAGTGCGGTCCGTGATGATGTCTGCCACTGATGATCACCACCCGCGTGCCGTCATAGTAGTGATCATGACAGTTGCGCGTGCAGACATGCGAATGCTGCACGTATCTGACAGGTGCAGGCCTTTCCTCGCGAATATGGAGGGAGAAACTGCCGCTCTGACAACCTGCGGCAAGCCCTGCCGTTGCCGCAGGTAGTACTGACCATAACCTCAGCTTGCGCATCACGAATACCTCCGCGAAGCCCCACGCCCGTCATGTCCCATATACCAGGTGGACACAGGGCCGATCGGAACGTTAGTCGTTCCTCCGCAACGAGCTCGTCCCACGAGATCGAAACCGCCCGCCCGCGGCCCGCTACCCGGGTATGGCGGTAACGACGGTTTTGACTTCAGTGTAGTTTGCCAACCCATACTCGCCGAGCTCGCGTCCTATGCCGCTCATCTTGAACCCACCGAAGGGAACCGCGCAGTCGAAGGCGTTGTAAGCGTTGATCCAGACGGTCCCGGCCTTCAGTTCAGCTGCGAGCCTGTTTGCCTTATCAATGTCGCGTGTCCAGACGCCTGCAGCCAAGCCGTACATCGTGTTATTCCCACGCCGTATCACTTCCTCCACGTCGCGGAACTTCATTACGCTCAGCACAGGGCCGAAGATCTCCTCCTTCGCGATGGTCATGTCATCCTTAACGTTGTCGAAAACCGTAGGCTCGATGAAATACCCCGGGCGCTCGACCTTGCTGCCACCCGTTAGGCAGGAGGCACCTTCTCTGCGTCCAGCGTCTATATACCCCAGGACAACGTCGAATTGCTCCTGGGACACCTGTGGACCCTGTGTGGTGTCCCGGTCGAAGGGGTCACCAATTACCTGCTGCCTGGCTGTCTCGGTCACGCTCTCCATCACCTGATCGTAGGCGCGGTCCTGGACGAACAGCCGCGATCCCGCACAGCACACCTGTCCCATGTTGAAGAAGAGAGCGTCGTAGGCAAGCCTGGCAGCCGTCTCGATGTCGGCGTCGGCAAAGATGATATTCGGGCTCTTGCCGCCCAGCTCCAGCGTTACCCGTTTGAGGTTGCTGTTAGCAGCTGCCGCCATGACACTCTTGCCCACCTCAGTGCTCCCGGTGAACGCCACCTTGTCAATGTCCATGTGGTTGGCAATGGCTGCTCCCGCGGTCGGGCCGAAACCGGGAATGACGTTTACGACACCCGGGGGGAATCCTACGTCCATGGCTAGGTCGGCAATACGTAGGGCGGTTAGTGGGGTCTGCTCCGCGGGCTTCAGGACCACCGTGCACCCCATCGCCAGTGCCGGCGCCCACTTCCACGCCTGCATCATCGCAGGGAAGTTCCACGGTATGATTTGCCCGACGACCCCGACGGGCTCATGACGCGTGTACGCCTGGAACGGGCCGGCCATGGGAACCGTCTTGCCGTGCACCTTGTCCGCCCAGCCGGCGCAGTAGCGGTAGACGGCGATTGTGCCGGGGATATCGACGCTGAGTGAGTCGTTAATAGGTTTACCGTTGTCAAGCGTTTCAAGAGCGGCAAGCTCCCCCTGCCTGGCCTCAATAGCATCGGCGAGGCGGTACAACAGCCGCCCTCTGTCGGCGCCGCTCATCCGCCCCCACGCCTTCGACTCGAAGGCCCGCCGCGCTGCCCGCACCGCCAGGTCGACGTCGGGTTTGTCCCCCTCTGCCACCCGACAGATGGTATCGCCGGTCGCAGGGTTAATTGTCTCAAACGTTTTGTGGGACACGCTGTCGACCCACTTACCGTCGATCAGCATCTTCTGGTCTGCTACCTTGGGTGGTGCAATCATCGCGTTTTCGACCATGATTAAATCCTCCTGAGTTTGGCTCTGACCACCAATAGCGGGTTATGCCCAAGCTTGCCCGTTTTTCGCGTCACCGAGCGGCGCCTCTGGCTGAATAATCCAATGGCATCTCGCCGGTGCGCGCGTCTACAGTTGTCTGTCCAGTCTGCGATAATGGACGGCCTCGAGCACATCGTCGGCGATGATTTCGGGCCGATCCGCCAGGTCGGCGATCGTACGGCCAACGCGGAGAATCTTGTCGTGAGCTCGGGCGGAGAGGCCCAGCTCGTTAATGGCCTGGCGTAGAACGCTCTCTCCAGCGTCGTCAAGCTGGCAGTGATGCCGCAGGGCTTTGCCATTCATGCGGCTGTTGACCATCCTGGCGTCGGCGCCGAACCGCTCGCGCTGACGCCTGTGCGCGCGCAGCACCTGCTCGCGCATTACCGATGACGGCGCGCCGTCCCGCCTACTTCGCAGTTCGTGGAACGGCACGGCGAGGACCTCCACATGGATGTCGATGCGGTCTATCAGCGGGCCGCTTATCCGTGATAGGTACTTCTCGATCTGCGAAGGCGTACACTTGCACGCCTTCCGCGCGTCGGAGTAGTACCCGCAGGGACAGGGGTTCATCGCGGCGACCAGCATGAAGGAGGCCGGGAAGCTGATCGTGCTGTGGGCCCGGGCGATCGTTACCTGGGCGTCTTCGAGCGGTTGGCGAAGCGCCTCCAGCGCCGCTCGGGAAAACTCGGGGAACTCATCGAGGAAGAGTATGCCGTAGTGCGCCAGCGACACCTCTCCCGCCTGCGGAACCGTACCGCCACCGACGAGCGCGGGGATGCTTGCGGAATGGTGCGGCATACGAACGGGCCTGGTGGCCAGCAAGGCTGTCCCCGGCCGAAGCACCCCCGCAACGGATTGAATGCGCGTCGTCTCCAACGACTCCTCGAGGGAAAGCTGTGGAAGGATCGTCGGAAGCCGCTTCGCGAGCATCGTCTTTCCCGACCCGGGCGGGCCGATGAGAAGGACGTTATGCATACCGGCAGCGGCGATTGTAAGGGCGCGCTTCACGGACTCCTGCCCGCGCACCTCGGCAAAATCGCATGTGTAGGTGCTTGCCTCGGTGAACACTTTGTCGAGGTCGATGACCACCGGATCAAGCGGCAACTGACCTGAGAGGAAGCCCGCCGCCTCCGTCAGGCATGTCGCCGGGATGACATCCAGTCCATCTACGACCGCAGCCTCGGAGGCGTTCTGAGCCGGCAGGACGATCCCGCGCAGCCCGTACTCCTTCGCGAGTATAGCGGCAGACAGGACACCCTTCACCGGCCGTACTCTGCCGTCCAGCGCCAGCTCGCCTGTTACCATGTATTGCGCCGAGCACTCGTCGACTATGTCGCCACTGCCGAAGAGGATGCCCAGCGCAATCGGCAGGTCGAACGCCGGACCCTCCTTCCTCAGGTCAGCAGGCGCCAGGTTGATTACCGTCTTGTATCGAGGGAAGGCGTAGCCGGAATTCTGCATGGCGCTGCGGACGCGCTCGATGCTCTCCTTTACAGCTGCGTCGGGCAGGCCTACGACCGTCGCTCCCGCGAACCCCCGGCGGGCGACGTCTACTTCAACCTCCACCCGGACCGCCTCAATGCCCGAGAACGCCGCGCTGTGCAGTCGGCTCACCATGCGCGAGATTGTAACGGGCCGGTTGTCGTAACGCGAACGCCTACCCGCGACCGTTGTCGGCGAAAGTAAAGGCAGATGGGCAGTGTCTGGATAGACTGCAGAGCGCACATGCGGGCTTGCGGGCACGGCAGACGCTGCGACCATGCCGGATCAACGAATGACCCAGAAAAGTCCAGGCCCTCCGCGGGAAAAGCTCAATCAGGTCGCGTTCGATCTTTACCGCGTCTTTACTGTCTTTTGCAGACCACGTAAGTGCCATGCGCTCCGCCAGACGCCCGACGTGCGTATCGACCACGACGCCGGCGTTTACCCCGAACGCAGTCCCGAGCACCACGTTGGCGGTTTTCCGTGCCACCCCCGGAAGGGTGAGGAGGTCCTCCATATTGTCCGGAACCTCTCCGTCGAAGTCGTTCACGATGGTTCGGCAGCACCCCTGCACGCTCTTGGCCTTCTGCCGGAAGAAGCCGGTCGAGTGGATTATTTGTTCGATACGTGCGCGCGGCGCGCTTGCCAGCGCCTTGGCGGTCTTGTACCGCCCGAACAGCACCGGCGTGACTTTGTTCACGGTCTCGTCCGTTGATTGAGCGGAGAGTATCGTCGCGACGAGCAACTGCAGTGGATCGGTGTGCCGCAGCGCGCAGCCGGCGTCGGGGTAGAGCTTCCGCAGCACTGCGAGAATCCTCTTTGCTCTCTTCTTTTTGTCGGGAATTCTCTCCGCAGGGCGGTTGCCCGCGGCGCACCCCTCCATGCCGCTAGACGCCGGTGCCCCACTACGTGCCGTTTTTCCGGGTGTCGAGCTTGAGTGGCCTGTGCGTGAATCCCGTGCCTGCGCCGGGCGTCCGGATCCGCGCCGCGTCGCGCACGGTGGTTTAGCTGTACTCTGATGTTGCTGAGGGGAGCGCATGTATAAGACTCCGCGGCACGACCCACGCGGTGTGGCCGTCCTCGTACACCTCTTTCTTCCAAATCGGTACGTCCTGCTTGAGCTGATCGATCAGCCAGCGGCAGGCGTCGAAGCATTCAGCGCGGTGCCCGCCTGCAACCGCGATCGTGACCGACGCCTCGGCAATCCCAACCGGTCCGATGCGGTGCATGATGGCCACTCTGCCTAGCCGCCACTGTTCCTTCGCCTCCTGTGCCAGCAGCATAAGCCGGCTCCGTGCCATCTCTCCGTATGCTTCGTAATCCAACCGTGCTAATGCTCCGTGCCGTGCGTGGGCCTCGCTCCGCGTTGCTCCCTCGAACGTGACAATAGCGCCCGACGCCGGATCGCCCGTTACGAAGCGGCGGATGCGCTCAGCCGGGATCGCCTCGCGCACGAGCTCAACCATGATGTGCTCATCGCCGCCTCCACCGGATACCGGGGGTATGAGGGCGACGTCGACGTTGTTCTGCAGTGCAACCTCGTCATCGACGAAGGCCTCATTGATTGCCAGACGAATCGCAGGAAGGGCAGCGCGCAATCCCGGATATGTCTGCGAAAGCGTGCCACGTAGATCGGCGACTTTGGCACCGTCGTTAAGCTCAAGCGACGCAGAGTCGGCACCGGCGAGATCCCTGGCAGGCCCAAAGAAGACGACGTTCACACGGATCATGCGTAGCACCCAGTCTATCGCGTCTGTACCTTCGCTGTGGCCATCGCCACCTCGCTTCTCACGCTGATCTGCCCGGCTGTGTTGGCGACTACGCTGGCCACAGCTTCAGCGACGTAGTCATCCGTCTCCGTGAGGATCTTCTCAGGAGAGCCGCTGTCGCCGTAGACACGCACTCTGGTGTTAAGCGGTATATCCCCGAGAAACGGTACTCCGAGCTCCGCCGCGGCCGCACGCGCCCCGCCATGATCGAACAGTTCGTCGCGATGCCCGCAGCTCGGGCAGAGATAGTAGCTCATGTTCTCGATGATTCCCAGACACGTGACTTTGAGCTGCTGGTACATTCTGACAGCCCTTCGCGCGTCGGCTAGCGCTACGTCCTGCGGCGTACAGACTATAACCGCCCCCGTCATGGGTATCGACTGCGCCAGAGTCAAGGGCACGTCACCGGTCCCCGGCGGTAGATCCACGATGAGGTAGTCAAGCTCGCCCCACTCGACCTGTTCAAGGAACTGTCTGACCACGCTGTGGACCATCGGCCCGCGCCAGATCAACGGCTTGTCGTGCTCAATCATGAACCCGACGCTGATGACTTTAACCCCTCGAGCGGTGGGAGGTATGATCATGTTATTCGCCACCTGGGGGGTAACGCCGTCGATGCCCGTCATCTTCGGTATGCTGGGCCCGTAGACGTCGGCATCCATCAGCCCGACGCTGGCGCCGCTCCGGCGAAGTCCGTAAGCGAGTATGACCGCTGCGGTGCTCTTCCCTACACCTCCTTTGCCTGCTCCCACGGCAACGATGTTCTTCACGCCGGGGAGCGTTAACGAGCTCGGCAAGCTGGACCGGACGCGGGCGCTCCACTCGACGCTGACCGTGGTGACACCCGGTAGGCGCTTCACGGCCTGGTCGACGTCCTCTTTGATTACTTCCTTGAGGGGGCATGCGGGGGTCGTTAGCTCCAGCACCAGCCCGACGGTCGATCCGTCGATGACGACATCCTTGACCATATCCAGCGTCACGATGTCTTTATGTAATTCCGGATCCAGGACCGTGCTGAGCTGCGCAAGCACCTGCTCGCGCGAGATATCACCCATCGTGTCTGCTCCGAACAAGGGGGCTCCGCCCGGCCGCTGCAATGCTACGCCGCACCCTTGCAGCCGGGCCGGCCCTCGCGCCGTCAATCCAGACGGAATATAGCACTGAAATGGTTATATATCCACATTGCCGCTCCCAGCTCCACCGCGATACACATGCTATCACCATGTAACTGACCCACGACACACGCGGATTGTGCACCATCTGGCCAACCTCGAGCGCGTTATGTACGCTGATGGCATATGCCCTCCGGACAACGCAGTGAACCGCGCCGACGGCACACCTGGCTCATGGCGGGATTGTGGATGGTCGTCCTGGCCGTTGCCTTGGCAATTATGGGGATGGGGCTGGCACTGCGGCAGGCGCGCATGCTTAGCACCCGCCTGCTGCTCCAAGTAGGCAGACGCGCGGGGGACGTTGCAGAGCAGGCTCGCAACCGCGTGAACGAAGAACTCGGAGCGGAACTTAGACGCATCGCCGACCAGTTGCAAGGCCGATCCGACTTGACGGCTGAAGAACCCCACGTTTGGCCCGAATGGGTCCGTGGGGTTTACACGTGGGACGGCAAGGAGCTGCGTGCCGTCGTCCCGGCTCCCCGGGAACCGGAGAGGGTAGCCGCCTTGGTCGAATCCCGGTTGACCGGCACGCAGGTCGATTCACCCCGGAGCTACCCCGGCGACGATCACATAGACATTCTGACGGGCTCCCTTGACGGTGCACGGATTGGGGTTGCGCGGCTTATGCGCAGGGACGCGCCTCAAGGCGGCATCGCGCTGGCAGTGGGCATCGATCCGGAACGGCTCCGCACGCGCGTACTAGACCTAATAGACCCGCTGTTCGCCACCGAAGACGGTCTTGTCCTGGTGTCAGCGGCAGACGCGCGTACCCCCTGGACGCAACCCCAGTTCGCTGTCACCCCATTCTGGACGGTTCAACCGAGTGACGCATTTGTTCGCGAACAGCAAGTGTCAGTCATGGGGCAGACGCTGGCGTACGTTGGCCTTACTGCGCTGGCGCTTGCAGCGCTGCTGGCGACGATGTGGCTGGTGGTCCGGGTAGCACGACGGGAGATAGCCCTTGCGCATCTCAAGGCCAATTTCGTCGCCGACGTGTCGCATGAGCTCAAAACCCCGCTGGCGGCGATACAGTTGTTCATAGAGACCCTTCAATCGGGCCGTGTCACATCCGAAAAGAAGCGCAAGGAGTATTATGAGATCATCGGGCGCGAAAGTGCGCGGCTGACAGCCCTTATAAACAACATCCTTGATTTCGCGCGGATAGAGGCCGGGCATAAGACATACACCCTGCAGCCTATCAACGTCGGCGAAGTTATCCGTGAGACATACGATACCTATCGCGCTCAGTTGGAGCATAACGGCTTCGGGCATTCGTTGACGGTCAGCGACGGGCTCCCCCTCGTGGATGCGGACCGAGACGCCATCGCCCAAGTGCTGATCAATTTCATCACCAACGCCATAAAGTACAGCGAGGACGAGCGACACCTGGACATCGACGTGCGGCCGGATACCCTTCGCGGCCGCCGGGGTGTCTTGATATCG
>JBHHXS010000122.1:0-9917 GCA_046757145.1 Phycisphaerae bacterium
AGCAGGCGGGAACTCGCCGTTTGAGTGGAACGGCGACCAGGCGTGGTTCCGCGGGCTTCGGGTGCACCATACCGACGTTTCTGCGGGCGGGCGTACCTTCAGGATCGCACGGCTCCAGGATGCGGCGGATCTGCTCGATGATCCTGAGTTTGCCAGGCGTTTCACGGAGGAGGATGTGGCCCCGTACGGCGTGGAACTCTGGCCCTCGGCTATCATGCTTGCAGAGCACATACTTGCGAAGAGT
The DNA here is from genome assembly GCA_046757145.1 of Phycisphaerae bacterium. Lineage (GTDB taxonomy): Bacteria > Planctomycetota > Phycisphaerae > UBA1845 > UBA1845. The sequence goes on from JBHHXS010000122.1 coordinate 245, forward strand.
CACCCCGCTCCACGGAAGGCGGTGGAGCTTGGTGCGGGCGTGGGCCTGGGCTCCATTGCCGCCGCCGCCGCCGGCTGGCGAGTCGTCGCCACGGATAACGATCCGACGGCGCTTCGGTTTGCAGCGTACAATGCGGCCATCAACGGCGTGCAGATTGAGCGCTTTGAACTGCTTGACTGGCGTCGCGCGCCCCGGTCCCGGGATTGTTCATACGTCTTTGCGGCCGACGTGCTGTACCAGTCCTCCGATCACGCGGTTCTTCTGCGATGCATCGACGCCCTGCTTGCGTATGGTGGCACCGGCGTCATAGTAGATCCGAACCGGGGAGTCGCCGATCCGTTTCAGTCCATCGCCTGCAAAGCCGGTTTCGAGGTTACGGTGGCCGCCGCGCGAGCGTCCTGGCTTACTGGTGAGCCGATTACCGGCCGCGTATTTACACTTCACCGTGTACAGTGATCGCTGAGTTGCGTAGCGGCTTTCATGCTGGGAACATGATGCCGTACGGGCAGCAGGCAGCGGCGCTCCGCGGTCGCTATAGCCTCTAACCGCGGCGCCGGTAACCCTGGGCACCATCACACTGTGGAGGAGACGCACGATGTCCGATCCTAGCACTACGTATTACCTGGCCGCGGCGTGCCAGACCGACTTCCCCTGTGCCGCTGACCGCAGCGAGATCGGCTCGCGCGTCGACCGTATGCTGCAGGTGGTCGAACAGACGGTGGTAGGCTACGGTCCGTTTGGCTCGGTGAAGCTGGTTGCCTTCCCTGAGTTCGCTCATGCCGCACCCATTTACCAGGATGTGGCAACGCTGCAGCGACGCCTGGCCGTCGCCGTCCCCAACGAGCACACTGAGCGTTACCGGAACAAAGCGGCTGAGCTGGGTGTATACATACAGACGGGCACGTTCCTCGAGGTCGACGACAACTGGCCCGGGGTCGTCTTCAACACGACGTGCCTGATCGGTCCGGAGGGGATCGTGACCAGGTACCGCAAAGTGCATCCGTGGACGCCCTGGGAACTGCACTCCAGCCCGGCCGATATCGAGGCGTACGACGAGCCGCTCTTCCCCGTCGCGGAGACGCCCATAGGCAGAATCGGCGTGGGCATCTGCTACGACTGGCTCTTCCCTGAGGCCATTCGCCAGATCGCCGCCAATGGGGCTGAGATCATCATACGCGTCTCCGCTTATATGGACCCGTGGGGGGCGACCGCCCCAATGGACTGGTGGACGCTGGTCAACCGGACGCGGGCGCTGGAGAACACGGCTTTTGTAGTAGCCGCCAACCAGGGTGCCTCGATGGCGAACTATCCGCCCTTCTCATGGCCCGGGGGAAGCATGATCGTAGACTACGACGGGCGCATACTGGCGCAGGCTGATCCCGGTCCAGGAGAGAAGGTCGTCGTCGCCCCAATCGACCTGCACGCCTTACGCCATGTACGTGACACTCGCCGTGGCCATACAATGCTCGCAGACCTGCGGCGCAACGCGTACCCTGTATACCGGTCGGACCATGACAAGCGGGTGGCAGGGCACGGTTAGGACGCACCACATAGCGCGGCTGCTCGCGCGTGGGAATGCACGCGGTGATGTGCCGATCGCTAGCGCTCCTGGTTCGGAAAGGCAGCGCTCAGTCGCGCGCGTTCGTTCAGAATCACCTGGAGCCGGTCGGAGACGCAGTGCTTTTCGAGCACGATGGCGCGTGCAGCCGTTGTGTCGTCATCGTCGCCCCCGGTGCTCTGAGACAGAAGCGACTTCAGGGTGTCCCTCAATTCGCGTCTGGTTCTGAACAGGTGCAGATACGGTTGCAATGTTATGAGTGTTGGATGCGCCCTCTCGAAAGGCTGGTCCGGTGCATGGCACACAACGCGCGCGCCAGCCGCGAGGGCGTCCAGGGCGTGCTGCAGGGCGGTAGGGGAATAATCGGGCAGCACGACGATGCGCGTTGAGTTGAACAAATCGTTAAGTTGATCAGCAAACGGGCCGGCACCGCGCCAGACTCCCGAGTGGTCGCAGGCCAAATGCCAGTTAAGCCCCCAGGTGGCAAAGCGGCGCGTTGACGCTGACACCACCGCGACCACCGCTCGCGCCCGACACGCAGGGGCGATCCGCGCCCGCGCAAGGCCGGCGAAATGTTCTCTTATGGCAGGGTCGGCTAGTGTCACGCCGCTGGCCCGCTGAGCACGGTCCACAAGCTCAGCGGCCTGGTCGGCTGTCCAAGTATCTACCGCTTCGCCCAGCAGCTGCCGGATCGCCCGCCAGAGAATCAAGTGGCTGGAAAGCGTCGTGTCGCACGCTTCCGCGCGGTCATCCGGTACGTCCATCAGTATGACCACGTCGATCGCCGGGCGCCCGGCGCCGCCCGGTGTGCCATGCGTCGGATAGTATGCTTGGTTATCCGCGCCGGGCTCGATGTACCTTATGCTGCAGGCTTGGGCACCGCCGTGGCGCGGCATCTCGCCGTGTGGATCGCACGAAGTAAACAATAGCGTGCATGAAGACGATTCCTGCGGGGGCGGTGGTTGCGAGCTAGTGCCGGGCAGATACCAGCAGACAACAGGCAGGTGCGGCGGAAGGAACCGCGCGATTCCCTGGTAGGGGCTGTTAATCATCAGTACAAGATCCGCGGGCAGTCGGTCGATCGCGTTGAGGTGGGCTGCCACGTGGGAGTTCCGGGGTGTATCCGGAATGCACACCTCGTGCGCAAGCTGCAGCTTCTCCAGTGCCCGTCGTACGCGGGCACACTGCTGAATCGATCCCGGTTGGACGTCGAAACTCAAGATTGCCACGCGAGGAGCGGTGCCTGGGGCACCGGCGGTGCGGCTCGCAATACGCGCGGCGCAGGCCTCCGCAAAACCTCTTGAAACGCGCAGCGCTTCCTCTCCGGTGTTCTCAAGACGCCTCTGGAGCTCCGCGATCTGGGCGGGCGAGCGCTGAGGTGGACTGAGCATTCTCGTGGGGGGTTCGTAGCCGGGATGCGCCCCAAAGAACTCTCGCATCCGCTCCTCCAGATCGCTCCCTACGATGAACACCAGCCTACCGGACGCCAGCAAGTGGGAATAATCTCTAAGGCGTAGCGCGAGCTTCACTTGCCATGGGTGCTCTTCGATTACGAACAGGGCAGTATGCCGGGGCATTCTGTCGACCAGGACGAGCGCCTCGGCCCCCGTCAGGATGCCGGGCAGCGACACGTTGCGGCCATCGCTCGTGAATCCTGCCAGCATCTCCGGCGCACTGATCGATGGCATCGACGATCCGCCGAACCACTTCACGCCCCCGTCTTCAGCAGGCACCACGTAGGTGGGGTTTCCATCTCGGCCCGTTTTCGAGGTCACTGCGTCCGGGATGACGGCAGCGTCGACTAGCTTGGCAACTTCAGGCTGAAAAGAGGCAAGGGCCGCAAGGTTGGTGTCATAGAGGGCGGCAGTGCACGGTACGATGACCTAGGCTCCTGTGGGCATCACCTACAGAATCAAAGGCGCCGGGCAAAGCCTATCGCAGGTCTCTCACGACGCCAATAGTCTCGTAGCCTCGCTGCGGATTACAGTCCAGCGGTGCGCCCGGCAGCGGGCTTAGACCGTAGCGGGTTGGATACGCGATATCGCCATGGCCGCCAGGAATGCAATCCACCCGACCCACATTATCGCAAACAGCGCCAAGGGCCAGTTTGGCATCGGTGGCGCCTCTCCGACGGGCACGTTGGGATCGGCCCAATCGACTCCTGCCTTGGGTCGGTCCTGGGGCGAGTCTGTGGGCTCTCGTTGTTCATTATTGACAGGAGCGTCAGTCATTTCTGTCTTCCCGAATCGGTAACGATAATGGTGAGTGGTATTTCGAGTTGCTGTGCCCCTGCAACACGGGTCTGGAGCCTAAGCTTACTCTCATGCGTACCCGGGGGCAGCTTCCCGGTAAGTCTAACGTCCAGGTAGCGGATATACTCGGGGGCATTACTGCCCTCACTTCTGACTGTCGCCTCCACCGCGCCGGTATCACATGCTACGTCGGTGATTTGCAGACTCTCCTGGGGTGCGGCGGTGAGCCTTACCGTCCGTGTCGTCCCGGTGGTCGTGCCGTCCTGCCTCAGTAACACCAGTGGGGGATCGACTTCGATCGGGGCAGTCACATCGGCGAACACTGGCACGCGGATCAGCGGTTGATCAAGTGAATTGGTGCGCACTTCGAGCAGCGCACCAAAGGGCCCCGCTGGCGCGTCGTCGCGGATTGCCAGGTGCACGTCGTAAGCGGTTCCACCCATGCTCTGTTCTCTTCGTTCGACGGTAGCGTCGAGCAACGGCCCGGCTGAGATGCCTAGAATTTCGACTGGTTGTTTTCCTGTCGACCGGATAGTCACGGGGACAAGGCGGCGTCCTCGCCTGGACTTGTGCCTAGTCTCATCAACGATTGCCGGCTGACAGGTCAGGTCCCCGACGACCTCACCGCGGATCAGGAGTTCGCGCGTCCTCTGGACGTCTCCCACCGCCACCTTGAGGGTCACCCTGGCCGTCAACCTCCCGAGCGGCGCGTCATCGAGCACCGTGAAGCTGATTCTCCGTCCCGGGCCGTGTGGCGTGTCAAACCGTTCCACCGCGTGTGAAAGCGGCGCCGCGTAATTGAGTTCAACTGCGAGCAACTCAACATCCGCGCCTCCCTCTGAGGGTGCCAGGTCCAACGTCTGTTGCGCGGTCTGGCCGCGCTTGAGGCTGCGGATGTTGACCACTTGCGAGGGAGTCAGCCTGTAGAGCTTGATCACCCGGGCGGCCACCTCTAGCTTGAGCATGGGTTCCAGTGGGTCGTTGGTATAGACAGTGACGCTTATTCGCTGCTCCCCCCGGCGATGTCGGCTGTCGTACTCCGCCTTGAGATCGAGCGAACCGCCGGGCGGGACGGTTGTATCCTCGTCTGACAGTCGGACTACGGTGCACCCGCAGGAGGCCCTGGTATTCTCAATGATCAGATCGGCGTCGCCTTTATTCTCCAGCTTCCATGTGACCACGACCTTGTCGCCTTCAATGATCGTGCCCAGGTCACGAACGCGTTCACCAACGAACAGCCTGGGCCCGCGCTGCTCGTGCGTCTTCTGGGGCATGGGTGGGAGCTGTGCAAAGACGGGCACACCACAGACCATGTGCATAGCAAACAAGACAATCCGTTCTCGCATCGGAGGGTTCCTGCAGCTTACCGCGCGTGGTCGGAAGCGATGCGATGCCTCACACGGCTGGATTACTCCGTGCAATCCGGCGTCACGGGTCCAAGTCCCAAACGAAAGCACAGGGCTCACGCACCGGTCAGTTGCTCCCGGATCGGAAAGACGGTGCGTGGCGCTTGGTCGTTTTAGTAGCTGATTCTAGCGACGGATTCAGGGGACGACAAGTTCCAGGGCGTGTGTGCGCTGACCGTCGTTGATCTCGCGCAGCCCGAGGCGCACTTTTGTCCCCGACAGGTGTGCGCCATCGGCGAAACGATAAAGGACGGTCTGGGTGTCTCCGGGGCGCAGGCCCGACACGGGCCGGTACTGGCGCTCGCGTCCTGGAACGTCAGCCGCCCCTCTGAAGTGAAGCAGCTCGTTGGACTTGTTCGTCACTACGTGACGCAGCACCAGATCCGATCCTTCGATCGTCGCCATGCCCCAGACGTCGATCTCCTTCAGCCCGAGCAGGATGGGCAAGGGCACCTCGAGGTAATAGGGGCCCTCAGCAAGGGTGATCTTCACCAGGATGATATGTGAGCCGGCCGGTTCGTTATGGGGATAGTGAACCTCGATCTCCTGCCGCGCGGTTTGCTGCGGCATCATGTTGAAGGTAATTGTGCGTGGTGTGATGTCCCACCCATCCGGTCCATCAAGCTCCGCACCACCGGACAGTGCCCCGGTGCCGCGGTTGGCCATCTCGAGCGTATGCCTAACGAGTTCCGTGCCGGACTCGACCTTGTCCGGGCTCATCGAAACGGCCGTGCGTAGATCTATTAATGATCTATCCACGCCGTCGACCAACACGGGCATGGCGGAGAGCGTTACGATCTGGCGTCCCCGCGCGTCACGGGTGAGAGGCGTCACCCGCCCCCAGAGATCAATCTGGCGTTCAGCTTCTCCTAGCTGTATCGTCAGACGGCTTCCCTCTTCCGGTGCGTTCACATCCCAAAGTGCCAAGACGGTCAAGGGGCCGTCGTTGAACGCCAGGCAGACGACGTTGGGCGTCGTCTGGACACGTTGGGCAGGTACGGCGTCTGCGATTATGTCCGCGATCGTGCGGAGCAACAGGTATTCTTCCTTCGGTTCCGTGATTGTGCCGTCCGGCGTCTCGCGTATGCCCCACGTCTGGGGTACGAATACCGCATCCACGCCCGCGTGCCTTGCCATCAACACCCTCTGTGCCCAGTTTGCAAGCCTGGGAATCCTGCGATACTCGTGTTCCGGCAAGGGCATTATGAAGGCGGACATGCTCTCATATCCTAGGGCACGGAACCGCTCTACCTGCGTGCTTATCCACTCGGGTTGTGTTTCGTACCCGATGGAAAGGGCAAGCTGTTGTACAGGGCGTTTCTCGGGCGGCGCCTCCCTCATGGTCGTTGCCGGAGAAGCGAGCGACGGTGAGGTGATGAACCGTCCCATTGCATCGCGAAACTGCGTGATGGCCAGGACCAACTGATCTTCGTCTTCCAGGTATGCAGCTTCGTCATGTCCTATCTGCCACCATCGGAAAATGCTGGCGTACGGGGCGGCCACGGCCGCCAGGTGATCCCGCCAAACACTGGGAGGCCCCGCCAGCAACTCCACCAACCGACGCGGGAAGGGGCCGTCCGCCCGGACGATTGGCGCGGGAGGCCCGAAGAACACCCCGGTCATGGCAAACCCGTCTTCCGCCAACGCTTGCAGAAGCCGCTCAGCTGCGTTGCGTTCGCTGACCGTCGGCGGTGGATCAGGTAGGCCGGTCCAGACGGGCAGCTTGACAGAGCGCACTTCCTGTTGGCGTAGCAAGGCCAGCTCGACATCCGCCGGACTTCGAGATTTCGGCTCGATTACCAGGCCGAAAGGCCGGGCGCTGCCCACTCCATGCCGATGCCGGTGGGCAAGTCGCGCGAACGTCACCGTGCGTGATGTGTTGAGCGCCAGATCGGCAAGTACGTCGAGTCTGGCGTCGTAGAGCCCGGGCGGCAGGTGATCGAGCGCTATCACTGTCGGTGTCACCGGTCCGTAGGTTTGCGCAGATATTCGGCGGCTATGCACGTGCGTTCCGGCGGCGTCCACGATTGACAACCGGGCGTCCAGATGCGCGTCCTCGTCGTCGGCCAAGATCACCTGCAACCGCGCCGGCTCGCCCGGCGGGAGAACATTGCCGACGGCGCCGGTTGTAAGCTCGACTCGTGGTAACGCGTGAATTGTTATGTCGTCGAACCATGCTTCCCCGCGCACGTCTACGCGTCTTATGTGCCGGTGGAAGGGGACCTCGACGTCCCAAGATGCCTCCTGCAGCACCCACGCCGTCAACCCGATGGTGCGGGCCTCGGGAGGCGCAGCGGGCAGATGCAGCTCAACCTTGTGCCACCGCCGAGGTGCGTCCGCACCACCCACATAGCGACTTCGCACGAGCGTGCCCGCCAGCGGCCGCCCGTCGCCGTCGAGCAGCTCGGCGCTGAGGCATGCCCGCGCGTGCGTGAGGTTCTCGACCCGGATGAAGCCCTCTATCCGGTACTCACTGTTCTCGCGTATTCGCGTCTCGGGGCCCGAGTAACGGTAGGCAGCGTTGCGCCCTTCACTGGAAAGGTGGAATGAGGGTGGTGCGGTGCGGCCGACGTCCTGGGCAAACGCGCCCAGGGCGAAGTTGGGAAACTCCCCCCCGTGCAGTGCGGTCCAGTACTTGGGAATATCCTCAAGGTTGCCGTCCTTGAGCTCGTCGAAATCGAAGCGGTGAACTATGCGTTCGCGGCCTACCCCTGCGGGCGTTGGGGCTGCAGGCACCAGGCCGGGGGCGGCGCCCACCACTACGGCCGTCACTATAAGCCGGTACCGTCCGTCGCCCAAAGTGCGCGTGGATCGCATAGCTGGAACGCTCCGCCTTCGCGAGTAGATCATCGGCGATCGGACGGTGCCACCTTAGAGCACGCGCAGAGCCGCTCAGGACGATGGCGCCCTGGTTCAAGTGAGCGCCGCAGGGCTCTGGCGATCGTCGCTGAATCCTCGCGGTGTTGCGTGATGCGTCCGAGTAGCGATACAATGCCTCTTTGGTGCGGCGGGCAGATTGTCCGTGCGGCATTGCTCTGTCAGATTCAACACGGGGTGCGCGATCGGAGTTGCCGATGCTGGAGAGTTCGAAGTCGCGACAGCGCCGCAATGCGCTGATCGTCATGGCCGTCGTTGGCTCCATCGCGCTCCGGGCGAACGGTCAGCAGTCCCGCACTCGGGAGCTCACCTACGATCTGGAACGCAAGGAGTGGGTTGAACTTCCACCCCCGCCTTCGGGAACGCCGGACGGTGATCTGTATCGCATCAAGGCGCAACTGAGGAAGGGTAGGTATCGTCACGCGTTGTCGGCGATCAAGCGCTTTGTCAAGGACCACGGCGAGACTGCTCCGCAGTTTCCGGCAGTCCTGATCGCCAAGGCCGAGGCGCTGATCGGTCGCCGGGAGTACTACAAAGCTTACGGCGTCGTACAACAATTCCTGAGCAAGTACGCGGGGATGGCTCTGACCTCCGACGCGTTGCGACTGAAGTTCGTCATTGCGGAGACGTTCCTCTCGGGTGTGAAGCGTAAGCTATTAGGACTGCGCCTGCTTCCCGGCGAGGATCTGGCGTATCGCATCCTGGATGAGATCGCCGTCGACTACCCGGACAGTAAATGGGCGGTATTTGCCATCAAAACCAAGGCGGATCACCTGTTTCTCAACGGTGACCATTCCCTGTCGGAGTTGGAGTACGCCAGGCTTATCAAGGAGCACCCCCGGAGCCGGTATCACCGGCCGGCGCTGCGGCGCATAGCCGATGCCGCACTGGCCAGTTTCCGTGGGATCGAATACGACGAGGCAGCCCTTATCGAGGCGGACGAGCGCTACCGCGAGTACATAGGCCACTATCCGCACACAGGCGATACGAGGGATATCGAGTTGCTCCTTGACGGCATAAGTGAGCAGCGTGCGGAGAAGGAGTTTTCGATCGGCCGGTATTACGAGCGAACGCGGCATATAAGCTCGGCATTGTTCTACTATCGCTCGGTTATGTCGGGCTGGCCCGAATCCGTCGCGGCGGCGAAGGCGGGCGAAAGGCTCAGCCTGTTGGGGGCCGAATGAGCAGACTCTACGCGCGAGGCTTGGCAGGAATGAGACGGTGTGTTTACCGCGGCATGTCGGTTGCTATATCGGTGAGCTTTATGGGGCTTGCCGGTTGCACCTATTCCACGCAGCGCCCCTATAGGACCGACGTCAAGACGATTCACGTGGAAATGTTCCACTCCAAGGAGTTTCGACGCGAGTTGGAGTTCCAGTTGACCGAAGCGCTCGTCAAGAGAATCGAGATGGATACGCCTTACCGTGTAGCAGCGCGCCAGCAGGCGGACGCGCTGCTCTCCGGTGAGGTTCTGAGCGTCGAAAACCGGACTTTCGGGGACTCGTTCGATACAGACCTGCCCCGAGAGATCGGATCCACTGTCGTGGTTCGCTTTCGCCTCCCGGACCGGCGGACCGGGG
>JBHHXS010000123.1:0-9893 GCA_046757145.1 Phycisphaerae bacterium
GAAGGCGGCAAAGACGATAGCTTCCACGATCGATCTGAGCTCATACGCAGCGAATCGTCTGGCCATGTCGCTCGCGCTGCCCCGCAACGCCGCTTCGTTCTCCTGCAGCACCAACTTCGAATGCGGGATCTTTGTCGCTTGCGATCCAGCTTCTGTCTCGGGCGGCTCCAACAGGATGAAGTCGGTTGCGCTTTTTGGATCGCGGGGCTCTTTGGACAGGCCCCGCACCACGTACGCGCGTTCAAGCGGGAGCTTATCGACCCATTCCTGGAACTGCGCCCGGCCGCGATCTTCCGGAAGCTCCACCAGCGCCCGCAGTCGTTTGTAAGCTGCCTGCTCCGTCTCCGCCTCGAACTCTTTCAAAGCCTCGGTGAACTGCTCAATGGTGTCCGCACCGGCAGCGGCGTCATACACGCGCATCAAGTCGGCCCGAATCTTGTCGGAGGTTATGGCCTTCGGCGACCATGCGTAGTAGCTGGGAGTGGCGGCACGCGCCGCCCGTTTGTTGGCCTGCGTCTGCTGCGGGTTCGGCACCTGGAAGCTGACTCGCGAGTAGATGGGCTGCTCTATCCGCTGGCCTATAAAATGCTTGAGTGCTGCATTGCCCGTAAGAGCGATGCTCCCCGCAGCGGCAATAAAGACCACCCCGACGAGTGCAGGCCACGACGTAGCGCGCGACATGAGCGACACGCGCCGCATCGCCGTTGTCTTGGCACGCTGCTCACGAACCTGCCTGCGTCTTGTCTTGGCCTTTTTGCTCAGCCCGAACATTCGGGATACCCCCCTGGCAACGCGGCCGGCTCTCCACGCCGTAACCTGCGCCTATCGACGCGCCGATGGTCCGATGTACTGTTCCGTTCGTTTCGCACGTTGGAAGCGCCCGACCTACAGCATTATCGGGCGCCCTCGCCGTATGCCTCCACCACTGCCTGGACCAGAGCGTGCCGGACGATATCACACCGCTCGAGCCGTACTACCCCGACTCCCGGTATCCCGTTTAGCCTACTTACCGCGTCGACCAACCCGCGTGGCTCGCCGCTCTCCAGATCGCTTTGGCTGTCGTCACCGGTGACGATCATTTTGCTATGCTGGCCCAGACGGGTCAGGAACATCAGCATTTGGGCAGCCGTGGCATTCTGAGCCTCGTCGAGGATTATGGCCGAATGATTCAACGTCCTGCCCCGCATGAATGCCAGCGGAACTACCTCGACCACGTCGTTGTGTATAAAGCGCCGAATCTGATCGAACGCCATCATGTCGTGCATGGCATCGAACAACGGCCTGAGGTACGGGTTCACCTTGGCCTGTAAGTCGCCCGGCAGATAACCCAGTTTCTCACCGGCCTCGACCGCCGGGCGAACCAGGACAATCCGTTGGATTTGATTGCGTTTGAGCATAGACACGGCCACGGCGACCGCCAGGTAGGTCTTCCCCGTGCCCGCGGGGCCGAGGCAGAAAGTAAGGTCGTTATTGCATATCGTCTCGACGTACTCTTGTTGGCCCGGACTCTTAGGAGCAATTGACGCCGAGGCCAGGTAAACGTCCAATCTTGTCGCTCGCGGCTCCTCCCCGCTGGTTTGCGCCAGGCGAATTGACTCCTCCACCTGCTCATCGGTGATGACGGGGCTCCGCCGGAGGAGACGCTGCAGGTCGTCGACGACGCGCGCTGCCTTTTGTACCGCTGCGGCGGGGCCGCTAATGTGGATAGCGCTGTTGCGCGCGCTGATCCTTACGTCAAACGCCGCGCGGATCAGCCTGAGGTTGTGATCCGCCGTCCCATACAGCGCTACCTGGCGCTGCGGATCATCGATAGTAATAGTAGTGTGCAACCCTTTCTCACAGGTGCGGCTGGTCCACCGACATGAAGGTGGCAGTTCCTCCCAGCCGCTGACTCACGAGCCGGCACCGATGGCGACCGCGTGCTACGCGACGCCCCAGACCGCTGTCAACAAGAACCAGCCCACCGGCATTGCCAGCACCAGGCTATCAAGTAGGTCAAGTATACCCCCAAAATGCGGGATTACAGCACCCGAATCCTTGACCTCGGCGTCGCGCTTAAAGCAAGACTCTAACAGGTCTCCGAATTGCCCCGCTGCCGACAGCGCGATGCCCAAGATGAAGGCACGTGCCGTCGGGTGCAGCGTGCTGTGCGCCTGGGTCAAACTCAAGGTCCGAGTAATCTCGTCGAGGAGACTGAAGGCGGGTTTCTCGGGGCCAAGGACATCGACGGGATAGCCGCCCGACGTCAACCCCATAGCTGCGGAACCGGCCGTCGCGAAGCCCACCGCTACCAGCGCACTCACCAGCATTCCCCCCACTGCACCTTCGATCGATTTTCCAGGGCTGATCGCCGGAGTCAGCTTATGCCTGCCAAATGCCGACCCAATTGCGTAGCCCCCGATATCAGAGGCCTTGGTCACCAGGACAACGATCAGCAGAAGCCAGGCGCCGTCCTCGGCAGGTGTGTCGCGAGCGCAGCGAAGCTGCACGCCGAACGATCCAAGGAAACCCAGGAAGACGATCATCACGAGCGTGGCGTTCATGTCGCGCAGGGCGCGTGCGGGCTTGTAACGGACGACGGTAAGAACTCCCGCACCCATCGTGGCTACCATAAGCAACACCACTTGCCAGTAGATCCCCTCGACCTCGTTGACTCCCTGCCCCAACCAGCCCGCAGCGGAGAACCATGGCGCAAGTATCATGGCAGCTATCATGATGCAGGCGAACCAGACGTGTGGATGAACGCCCCTGCGCTGCGACAGGCGGCTCATCTCGAGCGCACCGATAACGAACAGCGTGGCCGTCACGATCGGCACGATGCTTCCCTGACGCAGCAAATCCGCCATCGGCCCTGCGCCGGAGGCCGCCTCCTTCGCCACCACCGCGTCGGATACGAAGATCGCAAGTACAACCGCGATCGCCAGGGCGCCGTAGCCTATGCGCCACACCGTCGTGTGCCGCCCCAAGCTGTTCGCGTTGTTATCGTCAGGGGGAGGAACGTGCCCGTGTTTTGCGGGTCCTTCGAGCGATGGCACGGTCATCGTCATCTTCCGCATATCACGTGGTTGCGCGTGTCGAAATCCACATCGACTGCCTTTCCTCGTTTGCGCGCGGACAGTATCCTATTGTCGGGCACCCGATTGTGGAAACCTCCGTTTGACTTCCAACGTGTTCGGCAATGACGGAGAGTAGTCATAAGCCCGGTTCGGGCGTGCGCCGGCACGCGTGTGTTTGGGAGCACTGGACGACTGCTGCATTATGGAGATCCGATCCGACGATGGCAACCGATGACGCGCGCTTATGGGATCGGCGCGGTTTTTTCCACAGCGCCCTGAGGCGCGCAGCAACGCCGCTCGCCAACTACCTCGACCGATACCTGCAATCCCGACCCGGTGCGCGCACGCTGCTTCGTCCGCCGGGGGCCTTAGAGGAAGCGCGATTCCTGGAGACGTGCCAAAGTTGCGCTTCCTGCGTGGAGGCGTGTCCGGCGGTGGCGATTTCTCTTCTGGAGGAGGCTGACCACCCCGGAACGGGAACACCGGTCATCGATGCAGATAAAGCGGCTTGCGTGGTGTGCGAGGGGTTGCAGTGCACTCACGTCTGCCCGAGCGGAGCGCTGCAGCCCGTCCACGAGCCGGCGACGATTCGTATGGGCCTCGCCGAGCTGTACGAGCCGCTGTGCGAGAGAACACAGGGAGAACCCTGCACCATCTGTGTGGATCGTTGTCCGATCGGTGAAGCTGCCATTAGCATCCACGATTACGGTCCCCCGCGAGTATCGCCTACGGGGTGTGTGGGCTGTGGGGTGTGCCAGCTCTATTGCCCGACAACTCCGAAGGCCATCGTGGTCATCCCCGTGCGGGACGGAGGCAGCGCTGCCGCCCGCGCCCTGCGGGCACCCTAAACGGGACGCGCGATGAAGCTGATCCCCAGGCAGATAATCTGGCTGACAATTGTAATAGCTACCAACGCCACTCTGTGGGCTGTGCCCAGCAACGTGGTGGAGCAGGTGGCGCGCGACCGGCACACTATGTTGGGGAGGTATTCGCGTGAGCATTTCAGCCTCAACCTAGGTGTGCTGTTGATATCTGTGGTCAGCTTCTATGTAGACTGGTCTACCGGCAGGACGTACAGGAAACGCTGGTTTCAGGTCATCGCGGTGCTGCTAGTTCTCACGCCGTGCCTTGCCGTGGTTGACTTTCTACTGCGCACACCCGAGCGCGCCCACTATGTGAAGGACGAAGTCGCCTATCATCGGCCCGCCAACTCGACGTTTGAGGTCGTGTTTGAGGATAGGCCGCGGGCGGTTCGGACGTACCCCAGCACACCGGACGGGTACGGGAAGGTGGTGTGCAAGTACAAGAGCGACGCGCGCGGTTTCAGAAACGCAACGGGGCTTGACCGCTACGATGTTGTGATACTGGGAGATTCGTTTGCCGAAGGGTCGAGCGTGTCAGACGAACACGTGTGGGCCGTTCGTTTGGCGGATAGGAGCGGGCTGAGTGTGTATAACCTCGGGATGTCAGGCTACGACCCTTTCCACTACCTTCACTCTCTCAAACGGTACGGGCTGGCGCTTAAGCCTCGCGTAGTCCTGTGCATGGTGTACGAGGGTAACGATTTTCGATCGACCAAGTCGGACCTCAAGCGCCTCCACCCGAGTGTTTCCAAGCGATTCAAGAAGTACGTCAAGCAGTCTCCAATCGTCGGCTCGCTGGACGATCTCCTGATCAGTACGTTCGGGCCGATCAACAGCACCGGGGCGCTAAAGGGCGGGGAGATTCTTGACTGGCTCCCGCTCGCCATTCCGCCCGGCCCCCGTGCCAAGTACTACACCTTCGACCCCAAGCAACTTCGCGACCTCTACGAGAGCCGCGAAGCATTTTCAGCGGACAAACACTGGCTGAACCCTCGCAGACAACTTAACAGCATGAACCAACTCTGCGCGGAGGCCGGATGCCGATTTGTTGTCGTTTTTGCCCCCATCAAGGCGCATGTGGTCATGCCGCCCGTCGGAGCCGCTCTTCCTCCCGACAAAGTCCGTGCGTTCACCGCACTGCGCTACAAGAAGCCCTTGCCCGCTCCTGCCGAGTTTCTGCGGAACTTGCTCGAACGTGTCGACGCCCGAGAATCGGTGATGCGCGAATGGTGCGAGGACGAGGGCATCTTGTTCTTGAGCGTTACTGTACCGTTGCGCGACGCCGCCCTTGCGGGGGAGCAGGTCTACTACACTTACGATCAGCACTGGACGCCCGTCGGCCACGACGTGGTGGCCCGGGCTGTCTCGCAGTTCATCGCGGGCCGTCTGCTCGGAGAGGGCAGCGAAACGGGCGGTACGTAGGCGTGAGCCTGCGGCGAGACGTCGGATGCGGTTAGGGGGGGCATAGGCCTCCGGGTACGCCCCACGCCTAACGAGCGGATGAGGCCATCACGCACCTCGATCCTTCGACTGCTCGGCATTGGAAGCCTCCTGCAGTAGGGCGTGGCCGTCGCTCGTGTGTTGAGCGGCGTCGTACAGCGTCTGCCAGGTGGCGGCGGCTCTGTCGAGCAGCCCCATGTCCTGCAGCGACAGTGCGAGGTTGGCGGCGTATTCGAGCTGATGGGGAGAGTGGCGGGTGGCGTATTCGAAGCGTTCGAACGCCTCGGAGAATTTGCCGCGGTCGGCAAAGATCAGACCTAATTGGTAATGCAGATCCACCGCGTCGGGGTCCACCTCGAGTGCGCGTTTGAAGACGTCGGCGGCCTGTCGGGCGTCTCCTTTCTCCCTAAGCGCGAGGCCGAGCTTTGTCAGCGCCTTTAGATAATTGGGGTTTATTGACACGGCAGCGGTAAACGCTTCGATCGCCCCGTCGATATCCCCGGCGTGTCGGAGCAGAAGTCCGAGCCTGTAGTGCCAGTCCGCGTGAGATGGATGCCGCTCGAGGGCGTTTCGCAGATGGCTTATCTGAGATTCAAGCATGGTGTGCGCGGCATCGTCCGGAGGTCCGAAGGGTGCATCCGCGATGGACTGCGGGGCAAGGTATTTGCGAGACTGCTCAGCAGCGGACACCATCAACTGCAATCGGGCCATCTCGCTGAACAGCAGGGCGGAGTTGGGCTCCACTCCGGAGGCCATCTCGAAGCTGGCTAGAGCATCCTCCGTGCGTCCCAGCGTGTGTTGTGCCACCCCAAGCCCGACGTATGCGCTCACGATACGGTCGTTGATCTCTCCTGCGCGATTGAACGCCTGGGCGGCTTCCAGGGAGGAGCCGGCTCGCAGGTGCGCCGTTCCCAGCTTTATCATTGCCTCGAGGTAATCCGGCTGAAGCTGCACCGCGCGGGCGTAAGCCTGCAGGGCATCTGCGTCTTTGCCGACCTTCCTGTAAAGATCGCCGAGACGCACATGCTGATCCGCGAAGTCGGGCCTCTTCTCTATCAGGTTGCTGAGGATTGCTATGGCGTCTTCGGGTCTTCCAGCGTCCATGCATGCCGCTACGAAGTCGTCCTGTCCCTCCCAGTTTTCGGGGTCGATCGTCAGCGCGTACTGGAAGCGGTCGACGGCATCCTCGAAGCGCCGCGCCCGCACGTAGAGGCTGGCAAGCGTCAGCGACGCGACGGTGTCACCGGGGTCGCACCAGCAGAGGTGCTCATAGTGGGTGATCGCCATATTCACGTTGTCCAGCTTCAGGTATATCGCCGCGAGCCGCTCGTGGGCGTTGCGCAGTTGTGTCTCGAGATCCAGTGCACGTTCATAGGAGATGATCGCTTCGTCAGTGTCGCCCAGCTTCTCCTGGCAAAACCCCAGGGCGAACCAGCTGGCAGCATCGTCCGAATGATACTCGAGGGTTGTCCGCAACTGTTCGGCTGCTGCGTGAGTCAGCCCGAGCTCATCAAGCGTGCAGGCGAGCCCGATTCTACATGTAGGGTCCGCAGGATCGATCTTTAGGGCCTGAGTGAATTGTTCACGGGCACGACCGTATTGGTGGTCGCCGAGCATACGGATGGCCAGGCGCCGCCGATGCTCGAGATCCTCCGGATCGCGTCGCACCTGATCTTCCAGCTCTCGGGTTGAGAAGCGGCCGTCGTCGTGGAGCAGGTCTCGAAATGCGGCGGACAGCTCGGCGACGAGTCCCCGCCCGAGAATCTCCAATAGGTACGACATTGATGCCCCGTTTACTGCGCGGGCAGTGACGCCATCGCCTGCAGCGCGGCATCGTACCGTTCGTTAAGCAACAGCGCGCGACGGTAAGCGCTGCGCGCCCGCCCGAATTCACCTTGTGCCCGGTACAGATTCCCAAGCAGATAGAAGACATCCGCATACTCTGCGCCAGCGGCTACCGCCTGCTCCAACCGGGTGGTGGCGTCGGCGTGCCGGTCGGTCTGCTGGTAGAGTTTGCCCAGCTCAATGAGCGCGCGCGTGAACCGCGGGTCTATTTCCAATGCCCGCTCGGTCTCACCGATGGCATCGTCGTGTCTGCCTAAACGCTCAAGCACCCTGCCGCAGTGGTAGTGCAGTTCTGCGTGCTCAGGCTGACGCTCCAACACGCAGCGTAGAGTCTCGAGCAGCATGGCGAAAACTCGCTCATCGACTTCTCCCAACGGGATTGAAAGAAAGGCATCGACGAAATCCGGCTCAGCCTCGATGACGCGTGACAGCTCGGCTATGCCCTTCTCGTCCGCAATGGGCTCGGTTCTCGGCATCTGGGCGCGGATCGGTTGGGCCTGCCCCTTCTGATGAACCGCCTTGGTCGCCTGCGTCAGCAGCAGGCATATGCGCGCGTCGTTGGGTTTTCTCGCCTGGGCGGCCTGCAGGTGGGCAACGGCTTGTTTCGCCTCACCTCTCACGCCGCGACACAGGGCAAGGCTGACCAGCGCCTCGGTGTGGTTGCGGTCGATCGAGAACGCCTGCGTAAACCGCAGCTCCGCCTCCTCGTATTGCTCGATCGACGTAAGCATAGTGCCTAGTTGGAAGTGCAGCTCGGCGCATTCGGGATCGTCCCTTACGGCAGCGCGTAGAGCCGCGATGGCGTCATCCCGCCGGCCGGCGGCCCACATGGCCAGAGCGGCTCTGATGCGAGACGTGGCCCCGCTCCCGCTATCTTCGGCGGCCTTGGAGAAGTATTTTGCGGCGGCGCCGGGTTTACCCTGCCCGATCAAACTGGCCGCTAGGTATGCTGCCAGGGACTTGTCAGTCGAGCCGGCCCGGGCGGCATTCGAGAAGGCCTTGGCAGCATCGTCGTAGGCGCCTGCGTGCAGGAGGCAGACGCCCCGCCTCACTTCGCGGGCAGCTTCAAAGTGGGTCCTGATGAAGCCGATCAGACGCTCACGCTGGCGCCCCGTATCGGGTTCCCTGTCGACAAGTCGCGTGGTTCCTGGCATGGTGGACTCGCTTACCGGACGTAATGTAATCCCCTCCCCATGGCATCTGGTATATCGGTGCCTGGGGGTGGGAGTCTTACTAGGGCGCGTGGTCGGTCTGGTCGGGGCAATGCCGTCAACTCCCCAGGCGTTGCGAGCGGTTGGCCGGCCCTGGATATGCACCGATAATCCGGGCGTCGTACGCCGTGAGTGAGCCTCTGTGTCGAATTCGCACAAGTGGAGACGCGTATGGACAAGTGCCTTGAGCGGTTCTACGCTTCGGCGCGACCGCTTTCGCTGAACGGGGGTTCCGCAAGTTGCTCGTCGGCGCGCTACTCGAGACCTATCGCAGATCGCCTGACAAGGTGGCCGTAGCTGACCCCACGCGCGAATTGAGCTTCCGTCGCCTTGCCGTGCTCGCGTCGGTCGTCAAGGGCATCGTGTCGCGCGAGACCTCGTGTGCTCGCATCGGCATCATGCTGCCGGCCTCGGCGGTTTTCCCGGCGGTTTTCATGGGTGTCTCATGGGCGTTGAGGACGGTCATCCCGCTTAACTTTCTTCTAAGTCCGGGTGAGCTCTCGCGCATCGTCGAGAACGCCGCGCTGGACCTGATCATCACCGTGCGTCATTTCGAGCAGCTGGCGACACGGCTCGGCCCGCGAGTTCTGGTTCTGGAGGATCTGAACCTCAAGCGCCGCCTGCTGCTCAGGATGGTGCTGCCTTTGCCGCCTGCTCCACGAGTAGACGCTGATGAAACTGCGGTGATACTCTACACATCGGGCACATCGTCCGAGCCGAAAGGGGTGGAGCTTACACAGAGCAATCTACACAGCAATTGCGTCGATACCATCCATTCGCTCAATATGGACGAGAATCAGAAGTTCCTGAACGTACTGCCGCCTTTCCATGTGTTCGGGCTAACTGCTAATGTTCTTGTCCCGATCGTGCTCGGGGCGAGTGTCTTCGCCATACCGCGTTTCAGCCCGGCTGCCGTTGTAAGAGCGGTCAGAAGCCAGCGAATATCCGTGCTTCTTGCGATCCCCAGCATGTACGCCGCCATACTAAAACTCAAATCCGCCCGAAGCGATTCGTTCCGCGATGTGCGCCTGGCGGTGAGCGGTGGCGAGCCGCTGCCGGAGAGCGTACGCATTGGATTCAAGGAGCGCTTCGGAGTCGTTCTGCGGGAAGGGTACGGCCTTACGGAAACGTCACCGGTCGTCACCGCGTGCCCCGCCGACGCCGACCGGGCGGGGAGCGTTGGAAAGCCCATCCGGAACGTGGAGATTCGCATCGTAGGGGCGGAAGGGCAACCGCTGGCGCCGGGCGAAGCAGGCGAGATTCTCGTCCGCGGGCCGGGGGTGATGAAGGGCTATTTCCGAAACCGTGAGGAGACGCGACGTGTGCTTGACCGCGACGGATGGTTTCGTACGGGCGACATAGGCTCTTTCGACGCTGATGGGTTCCTCTCGTTGACCGGGCAATGCAAGGAAATGTTGATCATCGGCGGCGAAAACGTATTCCCGCGCGAGATCGAAGCGGTGCTGGAGGAGCACGAG
>JBHHXS010000124.1:0-9738 GCA_046757145.1 Phycisphaerae bacterium
GTGACGAGGGACGCAGTGCGGACGTCATCATTGCCAACAACGTTCTGGCACACGTAGCCGATCTGAACGGCTTCGTACGCGGTATCGGGGCGCTTCTCAAACGAGGGGGCACAGCCGTTATCGAAGTTCCCTACGTGCGTGACCTTATCGATCATTGCGAGTTCGACACGATATATCATGAGCATCTGTGTTACTTTTCGGTGACGGCGTTGTGTCGGCTCTTTGCCAGCCACTCACTGGCACTCAACGACGTGCGTCGGATCGCGATTCACGGCGGCTCTCTTCGTCTGTACGTAGGACACGCTGAGAACCGCAGCCAGGCTCTTGATTCGTTGATCGCTGAGGAACGCGACCTCGGGGTCGATCAACTGAGCTACTATAAGGATTTTGGGCGCCGCGTCGGGTCGATTCGCAGTTCGCTGTTGGGGCTGCTGAAAGACCTGAAGAATGCCGGCAAACGGATCGCGGCATACGGAGCAGCAGCCAAGGGTGCGACGCTGATCAATTTCGTCGGGCTCGGTACCGACATAATTGACTTCGTGGTGGACCGCAATACACACAAGCACGGCAAGTATATGCCAGGCAGACACCTGCCGGTCTTCCCCTGCGAGAGACTTCTCCGTGATATGCCCGATTACTGTCTTCTGCTTGCGTGGAACTTCGCGGACGAGATCATGGAGCAGCAGGCAGACTACCTGCAACGGGGCGGAAGATTCATCGTACCCGTGCCTGCGCCACGCATCGTAGACCGCGCCGGGTCACTGGTCGACCAATAGCGATGGCTCACACGTGCCCGAATTGCAATACACCGGGGATGAGGGTGTTCTATGAGGCAGCGGGCCTGCCGGTTCACAGCTGCATGATGCTT
Organism: Phycisphaerae bacterium; assembly: GCA_046757145.1. Taxonomy (GTDB): domain Bacteria; phylum Planctomycetota; class Phycisphaerae; order UBA1845; family UBA1845. The sequence continues at coordinate 869 of JBHHXS010000124.1, forward strand.
GACAGTCAAGCCGATGCATTGACTTTCCCACGTGGCGATCTGGCGTTGGGGTTCTGCCGTAAGTGTGCCTTTGTCTCTAATGTGCTGTTCGATCGTTCCTTGCAGGACTACTCGGCCGGGTATGAGGAGCAGCAATCGTTCTCCCCACGTTTCAGGGAGTTTCAAAGTCAGTTGATTGCCAGATTGATCGAACGCTACGATCTGCGGCGCAAAGCCGTTGTGGAGATCGGCTGTGGCAAGGGAGATTTCCTGCTAGAACTGTGTGAGGTCGGCGACAACTGCGGCGTCGGGATTGACCCGACGTGTGATCCGGCGCGCATGGAGGGGCGGGCAGACGGGCGTGTTCGCTTCATTGCGGAATACTACGGGGACACTCACGCCGATCTGCCCTGCGACTTCCTCTGTTGTCGCCACACTCTGGAACACATTCATCCCACGCATGAGTTTGTCCGCCGAATGCGAGAAGTCGTCGGCACTCGAAGCGAAACACTCGTTTTCTTTGAGCTGCCTGCTGTCGAGCGCGTGCTGAGCGAGAAAGCGTTCTGGGATGTTTACTATGAGCACTGTTCCTATTTCAGCCTGGGAGCGCTTGCCCGTCTGTTTCGGGCAAACCGCTTCGACATTGTTGAACTCGAAGCGGATTTCTCCGGGCAATACCTTGTGATCACGGCGCGTCCCGTCGGTGATCCTACCGAAGCGTCGCTGCCAGCGGAGAACGACTTAGAGCGGGTGGCGGACAGTGTAGCGCTATTTCAACATCATATCACCGCAGCCATCGAGGACTGGCGGTCGCGGATCGTCGGTCTTCGGTCGCAGGGCAAGCGTATAGCAGTATGGGGTTCAGGCTCCAAGTGCGTCGCGTTTCTGTGCACTATAGGCATGGGAGACGCCGTCGGTGACATTGTCGACGTGAATCCGTACCGCCACGGTAAATGGTTGGCTGGCGTGGGCAAGCAGGTAGTCGCTCCCGCGGAGTTGCGCAAGAGGCCTCCCGATGTAGTCATTATCATGAATCCAGTATACCGCGACGAGATTGGGAGCGACTTGCGTTCGATGGGGCTCGAGCCGGAACTGCTCTGTGTTTAGGCTATGCTTGACATTCTCCCAATCTGCGGCTAGTGTGGTGCCTCCATTTACCTTCCATGGGTCAGCTTCTTGGATGAATTAGGCGGCAACGACTGTCGGGTGTGTGGCGCGCAGGGCATGTCTGTGTTCTGGGAGAGCGCCAACGTCCCGGTTCACTGCAATGTGCTGTGCACAACGCGCTCGGAGGCGTTGGCCGCCGCCCGGGGCGACATTCGCTTAGCTGTCTGCGACAGGTGCGGCTTCGTGTGCAACACGGCATTCGATCCACAGCGCCTTCGATATGGGCAAACGTATGAGAACTCACTACACTTCTCGCCTCGATTTCAAGATTATGCGGCGTCACTTGCCGGTCGACTGATTGAGAAATACGGTCTCCGCGACAAGAATGTGATCGAGATCGCGTGCGGCCAGGGGGAGTTTTTGCGCCTGCTATGTCGATTAGGAGATAATCGTGGAGTGGGGTTTGACCCAAGTTATATGCCAGATCCGGAAGTAGATTCCTCAGTGGAACGGATCGCGTTCGTGAGGGACTTCTACTCACGGGGCCATGCCGATTACCGGGCGGACTTCATCTGCTGCCGGCACGCCCTCGAGCACATGGTCGACCCGGTCTCGTTCTTGCGGACTGTCCTAGCTAACACAGGACGACGCGAGGACGTCATTGTGTTCTTTGAAGTCCCCAACGTGGAGTACACGTTGCGCGATTTGGGGATTTGGGATATCATCTACGAGCATTGTTGCTACTTCTCCGCCTGCGCGCTCGCCCGCTGTTTTGTGCAAGCCGGTTTCGCCGTTGATGCTGTGACCGAGGAGTATGGAGGGCAGTTCTTGACGATAGCAGCGCATGCGTCTGCGTGGGGCGACACGCCCGAATGCGGAAGCTTCGGTGATCCGGCGCCCGTATACAGGGCCGCCGCGGCATTCGCAGGACGATTCGACGAGAAGCTTCGTATGTGGAAGGACCGACTGCTTGGGAGGGAACACACCCTGGGGCGTGTAGTGGTGTGGGGGTCAGGATCGAAAGGGGTCACCTTCCTGAATATGCTCGATGGGTCGGCAGGCATTGACTTTGTAGTTGACATCAACCCGCGGAAGGCGGGTATGTTTGTGGCCGGTGTGGGCGTGGAGATCGTCCAACCGCGCTTCCTAAGGGACTACCGGCCGGAGACCGTGATCATAATGAATCCGCTTTATGAAGATGAAATAAAGCGGACATTGGCGTCTTTGAACGTGGACGCTCGAGTGTTGCTGGCATGATGGACCGGTTGTCTGCCGAGTGGTACGGAGGAATAGCAGGTGTTTGAGGTGAATAAGAGCCCGACGGCAGGCGAGCTACGTAAGTTCGGCTGGGCAATGCTGCTCGGCTTTGGAGTGCTTGGTCTCGTATTGTGGCTTGCACCGTGGGTGGGGACGGGGGACACCGCTGTGTTGGAATGGGCGGGGACCGGCAAACAGATGACGGCGGTGTTTCTGTGGCTGTTGGGCACAGCCTTAATAGCGCTCTCCTTCGTATCGCGTCGGGTGACCAGAGTCGTCTACATCGCATGGATGTCGGTCGTTGTGCCGATTGGTGTGGCAATGTCCACCCTTCTCCTCACGCTGCTCTTTGTGTTTCTACTTCCGGTGTTCTCGGTAGCGGTGCGTTTTGGCGATCCACTGCGTAAGAGGCGGACGGCCGAAGGCAGCTACTGGGAAGACTACAAGCACTACGAGCCGACACTTGAGAGAATGAAGAGACCATTTTAGGGATTGTGGATTTATGAACGTTCTCGGTATCTCGTGCTACTACCATGTCAGCGGCGCGGCTCTTCTGCGCGACGGTGAGCTTGTGGCCGCTGCTGAAGAGGAACGGTTCACGCGCATTAAGCACGACAACGGGTTCCCTGAGCGGGCCATTGCCTACTGCCTGCGTGAGGGCGGGATCACTGCGGACGCGCTGGACCATATAGGCTTCTATGAGAAACCGCTTGTGAAGTTCAACCGCATCCTTGAGAGCGTACTTGCGACCTGGCCTTTAAGCTATGGTGCGTGGCTCAAGGCCATGCCGTTGTGGCTCGTCAAGCGGCTTCACATAGGCCGGGAGATTCAGGAAAGGCTCGGACTGGATAGAGAGATCCTTTACTGCCAACACCATCTTGCTCACGCAGCCAGTGCGTTCCTGGTATCTCCATTCGAGGAGGCCGCGATTATCACCGCGGACGGCGTTGGGGAGTGGACGACGACGAGTTGGGGAGTAGGGCGAGAGCGCACGATCGAAATGGCCAAGGAGATGCGCTTCCCTCATTCGGTGGGTCTTTTGTTCAGTGCGATTACTGCCTATCTTGGGTTTCGTGTCAACGATGCTGAATGGAAGGTGATGGGATTGGCGCCCTATGGCAGGCCCGCTTATGTCGAGCAGTTTCGTGAGATCGTCGACATCAAGGAAGATGGGAGCATCCGACTCAACCTCAAGTACTTCTCGCACACTTACTCGACGACAAGAACGATAAACGATCGCTGGGCCCGACTCTTCGGGCAACCCATGCGCCCCCGGGAAAGCGAGCTGACCGATTTCCATCGCGACATCGCCCATTCCGGTCAGAAGATTGTCGAGGAGATCATGGTCAACATGGCCTCACACGTACACCGCGAGACGGGCATGGACAACCTGTGCCTGGCCGGCGGTGTGGGGCTGAACTGCGTGGCAAACTGGCGGATTCTTAAAGAATCAGGCTTCAAAGAGATGTTCATACAGCCTGCCGCAGGGGATGCCGGAGGGGCCTTGGGAACAGCCTTTTACATCTACAACTCGGTGCTAGGCCATAAGAGGTCTTTCCGCATGGAGCATGCGCTGTGGGGCCCCGCCTTTGAGGACGATGAGATTCGGGCGGCCCTGGAAGCGGGACAGGCTGAGTATGAGTACGTCGAGGATGAGGACGAACTACTCGACCGTACCGCGCGTATGATTGCCGACGGAAAGGTCATCGGCTGGTTCCAGGGTCGCATGGAGTTCGGCCCGCGAGCGCTGGGGGCGCGCTCGCTGCTGGCAGATCCCAGGCACAACGAGATGAAGGACGTTATCAACGCCAAAGTGAAGTTCCGTGAAGCGTTTCGCCCGTTCGCCCCCGCTGTGCTTAAGGAACGGTCGCACCACTACTTCGACATGCCCGCGGGTATGGATGCTCCGTACATGCTGCTGGTGCCCAAAGTGCGCGATGAGCAGCGCGCGGCTATCCCCGCAGTTACCCATCAGGACGGAACGGGGCGAGTGCAGACCGTTACGGAGGCGCAGCACGGCCGGTACTATCGCCTTATCAAGCGCTTCGGGCAGTTGACGGGCGTACCGGTGGTAATAAACACCTCGTTCAACGTGAGAGGTGAACCTATTGTATGCACGCCCGTAGACGCGTACCGCACTTTCGTTAATACAGGAATCGACGCGCTTGTCATTGGGAACCATATTGTATTGAGCAAGCCGCGGCCCGTCGACTATGAGGTAGGCATGCGGCGGAGTGTGGAGTTGGAAGCGGGTGCCCTGGCAGCGCGGACGTGAGCGTGTGCATGGCCGGCTGCACGGTTAAGTAAGAGAGAATCTGTCGTCGATGGCCAAGCAATCGCTGATCAGAGAGTTCTTCCTTTTCATCCGACAGGAGAAGAAGTGGTGGCTTATACCACTGATCGCGGTGCTGCTCATCGTCGGCGCTCTGGTCCTGTTTGCAGGCTCCTCGCCGATGGCTGCGTTCCTGTATCCACTATTCTGAAGCGTGCAGCCGCGCGCCGACGACGACTGTCGTCCTATCGATGCCGCCATTGCCGTCGTGCAGGTGGTCCACAGGCGTCCCGACGCGCAAGAACTCGCAGAAGATGGATTAAACCGCCTCGATTCCTCAACGACTGTGCGCTCCGGCGTCACCGACCTGATGCGCAGGCACGAGCGCGGGGTTCATGCGCGGCTCGCCTCTGCTCCCGGCTCGGAAGGATGCCGCGCAATCGCGCTCTGGTTTAGGTAGATCCGGGGCAACTCAGGTGGGATTCGCCGGTACGACGCGGCACTCGAGAATAAGATGACGAGCTTTTCCGTACGCGTCAGCATCGGGCTGCCGGTGTATAACGGTGAGGCCTATATCGAGGCAGCAATTGACTCAGTCCTTGCCCAGACGTTCGGAGATTTTGAACTGATAGTCTGTGACAATGCTTCAACCGATGGGACGGAGCGAATCTGCACGGGCTATGCGGCGCGCGACGACCGTATTCGCTATTACCGCAATGAAACGAACTTCGGAGCTGCGGAGAATTTCAACCGTACGTTCTACCTATCCTCTGGTGCGTACTTCAAGTGGCTTGCCCATGATGATATTCTCGCAGCGCACTACCTCGAGCGCTGTGTGACGACACTGGATCAGGCACCGAAGTCCGTGGTCTTGTGTTTTCCGCGTCGAGTGTACATTACCCCCGACGGGCGCCGGCTGGACTATGAACCTCACCTGTTGCAGTCGCGGCGCTCTGCAGCAAGGAGCCTTCACCGCATCAGCTTCGAGCGACTGGTGCGAGTATGTGACTCGCGGTTCCCGGTGTTCGCTTTCGGCCTGATGCGCTCATCCGTGATGAGAAAGACGCGGCTGATTGGCTCCTACCCCGCATCGGATCTGGTTTTCGTCGCTGAGATGAGGCTACTTGGTGAATTCTGGGAAGTGCCGCAAGAGTTGTTTTTCCAGCGTCTGCACGCAGCCACGCCGGACGTGCTCGACCGGATGACGCGCTCGGGCAACGCGGCATGGTTTGCCCCGACGCAACGTGGGCGCTTCCTGATGCCGGAGGGAAAAGTGCTGCTGGAGTACGTGCGCGCGATACGCCGTGCGGAAATGGAGCCTCCGAAGAAAGGGCGCTTTTACTGTGCGCTGATGGGCTATATTCTGTGCCGACCGCGTAGATGGGTGATGCATCTGGCAACGCGTATTCACCGCGCCGCGTGGACGTGCTGGTCGCGCGTATCTCTTGAAGCGGTCAGAGTCTCGAAGGTGACGTCCGTCCCGCTCAGGCTCTGGGTACTCAGCGCAGGCTTGCGTGGACGTGCGCCGCGCCTTATCGCGCTTGCCGTTGCCAGACCTTCATCGGATACGAGCGAGGCACTTCTGGGCTTTGCAGCTGAACGACTTCGTCGGCGCAGTGATCCACGTGCGAATCGTTTGCTGACCGACTGGCTCACCGATTCCTGCAGCATTCGGCGGGCGGTGGCAACACGCGTATTGGGAGCGCAACACGAAGCGATCTGATGCACACACCGGTTATCTCAGTCCACATGCCCGTGTACAACGCAGAGCGCTACCTGGCCGAGGCGGTCGAGAGCATATTGGCGCAGACTTTCCCGGATTTCGAGTTCATCATCATCGATGACGGGTCGACCGACGGATCTCCCGAGATCCTGCGTCGATACGCGGATGAGGACCAGCGAATCAGGTTGGTCAGCCGCTCCAACGCCGGTGTTGCGGAGGCACGAAACGAGGCTCTTCGCTTGGCCCGCGGCGAGTACTTCGCCGTCATGGACGCCGATGATATCTCCTTGCCGCAACGGTTTGCCGAGCAGGTTGCGTATCTTAGAAACAGCTCAGATTGCATTGCAGTGGGGTCTCGCGTGTTGCTCATCGATCCTGATGGCATACCCATTCGTGAGTGGCCCTACTCGGCGTCACACGAGGAGATCGACGGTGCTCACATGGAGGGCAAGGCGGGGGCGGTCATCCACCCCTCGGCCATGATACGACGCGAGCCGATGCTTGAAGCCGGTGGTTACTGGCTCCGTTCGGCAGAGGACTATGACTTGTTTCTTCGGCTTGCTGAACGGGGCCGGCTGGCGAATCTGCCGCAACTGCTCCTGAAATACCGGCAGCACCTCAAGAGTTTCGGGTACGCCCAGCGCAATCGACAGAGCGAGGATGCCCGGCTCGCACTGCAGCAAGCCCAGCGCAGACGCGGGATTACCGTCTCAGGTTCCACCGCCGGGCCGGACATGCGATACGCGTCTGAATCAGATCATCACCGCAAGTGGGCGTGGTGGGCACTGGGGGCGGGCAACGTGGCCACAGCACGCAAGCACGCGTGGACCGCCGTGCGCAAGTCGCCGTTCTCCCTGAAATCCTGGCACGTAGCGGTATGTGCCGCGCGAGGCCGGTAGTGGTCGCGCCGGCAATACACCAAACATGCAAGATACGCAGTGCGTTTAGCAGCGGATGACACCTACACGGTTGAACCAAAGATGAACGATGCCCCGTACATTGTGTTCGGCAGCCCGTATATCGGTACCGAGGAATACGAGGAGGTCCGCCGGACGCTTGAGAGTGCGTGGATAGGCACTGGCCCGCGGGTCGCGAAGTTTGAAGAGGCCTTCAGGCAGTACATCGGGGCGCGACACGCGGTCGCTCTCAACTCATGCACAGCGTGCCTGCACTTGTCGCTGGCGACAGCCGGCATCGGACCCGGAGACGAGGTGATCACCACTCCCATGACCTTCGCGGCAACCGCCAACGCCATAGTACACGTAGGCGCTACGCCTGTTTTCGCGGATGTCGATCGACGTACAATGAATATTGATCCCGCACGGCTTGAAGCTGCCATTACACCGAAAACACGCGCTCTCATCCCAGTCCACTTTGCGGGCCGGCCATGCCCTATGGATGTCATAGAGCGGATTGCACAGAAGTATGCGTTGTTCGTGATCGAGGACGCCGCTCACTGCATCGAGGGGTCATTTCGGGGCCGAAAGATAGGCACGATAAGCCCCATGACGTGCTTCAGCTTCTATGTAACAAAAAACATGACTACCGCAGAAGGGGGTATGATCTGCACCCACGACGGTGAACTGGCAGAGAGAATAAAGGTACTAGGCTTACATGGTTTGTCACGCGACGCCTGGAAGCGGTTCAGCGACGAGGGATACCGTCATTATGAGGTCGTGTATCCAGGCTTCAAATACAATATGACCGATTTGGCTGCCGCCCTTGGTCTGTGTCAACTGCCGCGATTGGCACGGTGGCTGCAGCGGCGTGAGGAGGTGTGGAGCCGCTACAACGACGCGTTCCTGGAACTTCCATGCTTTACTCCTCCACCACCGGAACCACAAACCGTACACACGCGCCACCTATATACTCTGTTGATCGATATCGATGCGGCAAAGATCACTCGCGACGAGGTCATGACGCGGTTGCACCGTCGTGGCATAGGCACGGGCGTCCATTACCGATCATTGCATCTACACAGTTATTACCGTGAACGATTTGGCTACACACGCGAGCACTTTCCAAATGCCGCATGGATAAGTGACCGTACGCTCTCACTGCCGTTGTCCGCCAAGTTGACTGACGAGGAGATCGAGCGCATAATCTGCGGAGTTCGCACTGTACTCTCCACGCGGTCTAGACGATGACGCGTGGTCATGTGGCGACTGAGCAAGCTGGCTCTATGACCCGTTATATCTTCCTGATTCCGGATAAAGTCAAAGAACCTCGGGGGGGGATTATGAACATCGTGCGTCACGGGGAGTTGGCGGCGAAGCTCGGAGCGGAGGTCTGCCTCGCGACCGATTCCGGCCGGGACCCCCATGGACGAAAGTGGTTCCCACATAGTCTGCGCGTGATCGCGTGGAGGAAGCGGCGGGCCGACGACATATGCGTCCTGCCCGACTTGTTCGCAGAACGCACGAGCACTGTCTCGGGGAGATGTATCGTTTACATGCAGACGCCCCTTCGACTATCCAATAACTTTGACTATAGTCGGCCGGACGTGGCGATCTGGACGGACTCGCCGATGAT
>JBHHXS010000125.1:0-9719 GCA_046757145.1 Phycisphaerae bacterium
TCCGCGACGCCGTCGGGGCCACTCACCCCGTAACGGTCAAGATGCGCCGCGGGATAGACGACTCGCAGCAGAGCGAACGGAGCTTCTTCCAGATTCTCGACGGGGCATTCGAGATCGGCGTGGCTGCGGTCACCGTTCACGGGCGCACGGTGCAGCAGCGCTACGTAGGCCGTAGTGACTGGTCCTTTCTCGCCCGGGTGAAGCGCCACGTGGGCAGCGACGGCATCGTTCTGGGCAGCGGCGATCTGTTCTCAGCGGAGGCATGTGTACGAATGATCAACGAGACGGGTGTTGACGGCGTGACCATCGCCCGCGGGTGCATAGGCAATCCATGGATTTTCCAGGAGTGCCGCGCACTATGGCGAGGTGGCGAGCTTCCACCCCCGCCGACAATCGAGCAGCAACGTGCGGCAATTGCCGGTCATTGGAGCGATGCCCTCGAAACCTATGGAGAGCACAGAGCCCCTAAGATCATGCGCAAGTTCGGTATAAAGTATTCCGAGCATCACCCGCTGGCCCGCGATGTTCGTGATGCGTTCATCGCGGTGAGTAACGCTGCTGGTTTCCTTGACGTGCTCGATGAGTGGTACGACCCGTCGAAGGATTGGCCACGCGTGGAGCGGCGCAACGGGTACGGCGACCTCATCGCCGCCGGAGCAATCGCCTGATGTCCGACATTCCGGCAGGTGCGACAACTCCCCTCGCCGCCCGTCCTTCGGCGTGCTGCTATCACCTCGCCATCAGGTGCTCGGTGACCGGTGCTGAACACGTTGCTGTTCGAGAATCGCTGGATGCTCGCCGCGGCATGGGTCGTGGCCCAGTTCGCGCTCATTGCGTTTTGGTCGTGGCGGCGAAGTCGCCCAAGCGCTCGCGGAGTATGGTGCGGTTTCGCCGCTCTGCCCCTCCTGCTTGTTGTCTCGTCCCTTGTCGTCACCACTCGTGAGCAAATCATCGCCAAGTGCGAGCACCTTGCCGGTTGCGTTGAAGCCAAGAACATTAGGGAGATCAACGCGATGCTTGCGGACGGTTTCGAAGCCGGCACGCTCGATCGTGTGGCATTCATGCAGCTCGTCGAGCACCGACTGAACGAATGGCGCGTCGAGGACGTGATCCTGCGGCGTATGTCGGTGACGTTCCCGAGCCCGGATGTCGCTGTTGCGGTGTTCCTCGCCTCCGCTCACATACGCTCCGCCGAATTCGTCCGCGATCGGGTTGCCGGAGAATGGCGGGTGACCTTCCTCAGCCTTGGAGGCACCTGGCGGATAGGCTCACTCGAACCGGTGCGACGAGGCCAGTGGGGATACGCGGGTGGCGTACTGTAACGGCCATCGCTTTCCGCGCCGGTTATTGAGCCGCGACCGAGGTGCAACGCCGCTCGTCGTTCAATCCGCCGGTGGGTCCGGGGCGAATGAGAGTCACGTACTCCACGGACCCGGTTTGCCGTAGCGTCGCGCAGCTCGCATCTCCACAAAACTCGGTGTTGTCTGCGGTAGTCGAATCGACTAACGAAAGGTCAGCGCGAACTGGGCTCGGATAGTACACATTTCGAAGAGCCGCTCTGACCAGTGAACTGATCGAGCCGGTTGGACGCGTGAACCCGAGCGGTCGTGGTGTTGGACTTGGTGCGCCGCGGCTGTGTGCACCGTGGCATCGCTCGCCCTTGTCATCGCACCACCAGCGCCCTGATGCAATACAGACCACCACGGTTCTCAGAAGACGTTCTGAAGTAGAGGTTTACGGCCAGACTGCCTGATCCGACGCATGAACCCGCGATTCGGACGCCGTAAGTTAAGAAGCTACATAAGGTTGAGAGAGACGCTGCTTGTCCTGAAACCCCGATCCGTGAGTCCCAGGGCGTTTTTTTTGTCCGGATACTCGACAAACCGGGCAACGCGCATATGCTTCCTTTTGGGCCGGTGGTCGACTCGTAAAACCCAGGGAATGTGAGACCCACGAGGCGTGGCACGCTTCGGTTTCGACCTTCCGGTATGGGCCGGTCGGGCTACTTGAATGCGATGATCGAGTGTGCATCAGCAGCGCGTAGCCCGCGGCACAGACTGAATCGGACCGAGTTGGTGCTCGCACGCGGAGCTGAATGGTACAGCCTCGCACGGCCGCCGTGGGCTTGCTGAACGGGTCGATCCGGTGTGCGCGGCCCGGGTTTCCCAGTAAATCATCAGAGGAACTGTAACGTGAATACCGGCAGCAAACTGGCGTGTGCGGTTGTGGTGTACATTGCGTCGTGTGGCTACGCAGCGCCTGCGGCTACGGCTACGGTCGACGAGCCCACCGCTGACGCTCCTGTGCAGGTGATCGACGGCGACTACGGCTACGGCCTCCCACCGGACGTGTCTGTCAACGGGCACGAGATTGACGAGCTCATCACAGTACTGCACGGGTTCATGATAGTGTTGTTCGTGGGTTGGGGCATTTTCCTGCTCACGTGTCTGATCCGCTTCAGGAGGAGCGCCGGGTATCGGGCGGTGCACGAGGCGGTGAAGGCCAAACCGGCGAAGTATATCGAGATCGGTGTAGTCGGCTTTGAGGGCGTACTCCTCTTGGGCTTTTCCATCCCGATCTGGGGTAATGTGAAGAACAACATCCCGGCGCAGTCGGAGGCACCGGTTCGAGTCCACGTGCTGGCTGAGCAGTTCAACTGGAACTTCCATTACCCAGGACCCGACCAGGTATTCGGTCGCACCGCGCCGGAACACATCAATCCGGCGGCTAACCCGATCGGCCTTGATCCGAACGATCCGAAAGGTGAGGACGACATCGTAAGCGGCGTGCTGAGGATTCCGGTGGGCCGGCCTGTCATTTGCGAGCTGTCGTCGAAGGACGTGATCCATAGCTTCTTCATACCGGTCATGCGCATCAAGCAGGACACGATACCGGGTATGCGGATTCCGGTGTGGTTCGAGGCGAAGACGACCGGAACATACCAAGTGGCATGTGCTCAACTCTGTGGGAACAACCATTACAGCATGAAGGCCCTTATGGTCATCGAGACGCCTGATGAGTTCGAGGCCTGGCTTGCAGCACAGAATGCTCCACCGGAGGAGTTCGACGAGGACGAGTTTGAGGATTAGAAACGAATGAGCGACCTGCAACGTGACGAACTTGGCGTCTGGCGGAAGTACATCTTCTCCACAGACCATAAGACCATAGGAATACAGTACCTAATCACCGCGCTGTTCTTTTTGTTCTTCGGGTTCTGCCTCGTCATGCTGATGCGCTGGCAGTTGGCGTACCCCGGAAAGTCGTTGCCCGTCATCGGGGGGTGGTTCGGGGAGGCGGCGATGCCGGGAGGCGTCATGCTGCCGGAGTTCTACAACTCACTCGGAGCGATGCATGGCACCATTATGGTCTTCCTGGGCGTCGTGCCGATCATCGTGGGCGGTTTCGGCAATTACATCGTGCCGCTGCAGATCGGGGCCCCTGACATGGCCTTCCCCAAGCTCAACATGGCCAGTTACTGGGTGTACGTCGCCGGTGGTGTGACCATGCTGATGAGCTTCTTCTTGCCGGGTGGGGCCGCGAACTCCGGCTGGACCTCGTATCCACCGCTGGCGGACATCGCCACCGTCGGCCAGACCGTATGGTTGATCGGCATGGTCTTTCTGATCACGTCGTCGTTGCTGGGCTCAGTCAACTTCATCGTGACGATCGCCCATCTGAGAGCCAAGGGGTTGACGATGTTCCGCCTGCCGTTTTTCGTGTGGGCACAACTGGTTACGGCATTTCTGCTGCTTCTGGCGTTTCCGCCACTAGAGGCCGCCGGCGTTTTGCAGCTAATGGATCGCTTGGCGGGGACGAGTTTCTTTCTTCCCTCCGGGTTGGTCGTCAGCGACGAAGTGCAGCAGGTGGCAGGCGGCGGCAGCCCGATTCTCTGGCAGCACCTGTTCTGGTTCCTCGCTCATCCGGAGGTGTACGTACTGATCCTCCCGGCCATGGGCATTGTCGCAGAGGTGATCGCCAACAACACGCGCAAGCCGCTGTGGGGCTACCGGTCGATGGTCTACGCGACCATTTTCCTGGGCTTCATGTCGTTCATCGTGTGGGCCCACCACATGTTCATGACCGGCATGGGAACAACTCTGAGCGCGTTCTTCGCCACCACGACGATGATCATATCGATCCCGTCGGTGGTCATCTTGACCGCGTTGTTGCTGAGCCTGTACCAGGCGTCGATCCGTTTTACCGTCCCGATGCTTTTCGCGCTGGCGTTTCTGCCGATGTTCGCGATCGGCGGATTGACCGGTCTACCGCTAGGACTTCCCGCCTCGGATATCCACTTACACGACACCTACTATGTGATCGGGCACTTCCATTATGTGGTCGCACCGGGCACGATCTTCGCGATCTTCGCGGGTGTATACCACTGGTATCCGAAGGTGACGGGACGGATGATGAACGCCACGCTGGGCAGGATTCATTTCGCGCTGTCGTTCATCCTCATGAACGTCATCTTTCTGCCTATGTTCTGGGTCGGTCTGGCCGGTGTTTCACGGCGTCTTTACGATCAAACCGCTTACGCGCACGGTGCGGCGGTGCAGGATCTGACGATCACCTCCTCGTGGGCGGCATGGCTGCTCGGCTTGGCGCAGATCCCCTTTATCATCAACTTCTTCGTCAGCGCCCGATCGGGGAAGAAAGTATCCGACAATCCGTGGGAAGCGACGACTCTGGAATGGAGCGCGCCGTCCCCGCCGCCACATGGCAACTTTACAAAGCAACCCGTCGTGTATCGGGGGCCCTATGAGTACAGTGTCCCCGGGCACTCGTATGACTTCTTACCCCAAAACGCGCTAGCGGAGGCATAAGAGTCGTGTCATCTGCAACACTTGCATATACCGTCAAGCCGCACCCCGTAACGGCTATGTACAGCGGGAAGTTCGGGACGTGGCTGTTCCTCGCATCAGAGGTCATGCTGTTCGGGGCGTTGTTCTCCAGCTACGTTCTGCTGCGCGTCGGTGCGCCGGCGGCGGGGCCCGGGGCGTGGCTGAGCCACGAAGAGGCCCATCTGAGCTGGAAGATAGGGGCGTTCAACACCCTGGTGCTGATCATCTCCAGTGTGACGATGGTACTGGCATGGGCGTCGCTGAAGACGGGAGCACTGGCCAGGGGACGGGCTTACCTCTTAGCGACCGTTGCGCTCGCTCTGCTGTTCCTCGTCGTCAAGCTCACGCTGGAGTACCTCCCGCACATCAAGCATGGACTAGTGCCGAGTCACAGTAACTTCTTTGCTCTGTACTACACGATGACCGGACTGCACGCCCTGCATATTGTCGGGGGCATAATTGTCATCGCCTACTTTATCGGCCCGGGCAGCGCTCTCTGGAACAAGGACCCGGAGTATTACACCAATCGAATCGAGTGCACGGGGCTGTATTGGCACTTTGTCGACCTGGTGTGGATCTTTCTGTTTCCCGTGCTCTACCTTCTTTAGGAGTCCGTAATGTCAGACGCGAATCCCGACACAAGCAAACACGTGAAAGTGTACGTCGCCGTGTTCGTGGCGCTGGCTGTGTTCACTGTGCTAACCGTCCTGGCGTCTCGGGTGAACGCAAGCACATCCGCACACGTGACGGTGGCTCTGGCGATCGCAGGCATCAAGGCGTCACTGGTTGCCGCGGTCTTCATGCATTTGAAATGGGAGAAGACGTTGATCCTCTGGGCGATCGTCTTTCCCCTTTGTGCGGTTTTCTTGCTGGCCCTCATGGCGCTGCCTACGCTGACGACAGGTGACCTGCCGCCGGGAGTACAGATGGGGACGTGGGGATGACCGATCAGAGACGGTGCTTTGGGAGTGCCTGATCATGTCGCTCAAGACATTCCATGTTGTCTTCGTGACGCTGTCGACGCTGTTGGCTGCGGCGTTCGGGGTCTGGGCCGCGCGCGACTTCATGCGGTCCGATCAGCTCAGCTCGTTGATCGTCAGCACAGTATCACTGCTGACAGCAGCAGCGCTGCCCTTTTACGGTCGATGGGTTCTACGCAAGTTGAGGGGAGTCGGTTGGGTATGACTTCATTCAGGGCATCGCGGCTCGTGCCGGCGCTCTCTGCGTTTGGGGCGGGATCGTCCATTGCGAGGCAGGCCTTCGCGTGTTCCGTCTGCTTCGGCGACCCCGAGTCGCCGATGGCCAAAGGTGCGGCGGCCGGAGTACTGGTGTTAGCCGGGTTCATCGGATTTGTCCTGCTGGGCGTGGCTGGGGCCGGGCTGTTTTGGGTCCACCGAAGTCGACGGACGGTCCAAACGGATGGAACGCAAACCGGGTGTTGAGACAGCTATGACGAACGGTATGACGACCACAGACGCTACGTATTCACATTGGCTGCATCGGGTTGCAGTACTTACGGCTGCCGGTGTCTTCCCGCTGATCTTCGTCGGCGCCGGTGTCACCAGTAATGACGCCGGGATGGCTTATCCCGACTGGCCGACCTCGGGGGGATACCTGATCAACCCTCCGCAGTGGTGGGCGGTGGTGGCGACGCGATGGGAACATGGCCACAGGCTCATCGGCTGGGCGGTCGGCGCTCTCGCCACGGCGACGGCGATGCTGACGTGGCGAAAGGGTGGCGCGATCCGCTGGATGGGTTTGGGCACATTTGCGGCCATCGCCATCCAAGGCGTACTTGGTGGGTTGCGCGTGAATCTGATCTCGACGTCTCTTGCCATGGCCCACGGGATATGGGGACAGCTTTGCTTCTGTCTGGCGGCCGCAACGGCACTGATCACTTCGCCGAGGTGGCGGCTTTCCGGGACAATCACCGACGGCTATGCAGCCGCAGTGCTGCGTCGTCTATGCCCTGTGGCTACCTGTGTGATCGCCATACAGCTCATACTCGGAGCCGCGCTGCGCCATTTCGGCGGTACTCACGCCATGATTGCCCATCTGGCGTGGGCGTTGGTTGTTGTGCTGTTGGTGGGATGGGTTGCCATGTGGGTGATGGCGCAGTACTCGGACCATTCGCTCCTGGCAGCCCTGGGGCGTGTGGTGGCGATTCTTATTGTGGCGCAACTTCTGACGGGTGGTCTTACATTGGTGGTGACGCTTGGCAACGTCAGCGTGGCGGACATCGTCCGATGGGTCGTTCCGTCCGTCCACGTGTGCCTCGGCGCACTACTGCTGGTTGCCTCACTCCTCTTGACGATGTGCGTGCACAGGTTCCTCGTAGCGCCGACCGCTCAGGAGACCGAAGCGCCGGAAAAAACGCCGGCGGTTGCCACGCGATGATTGAAGCTGTCCCAACCACGCAAACAAGCTCCGCAGCGCTTGCGGCACGGGCACTGGCGTACATGGAACTGACCAGGCCTCGAATCGCACTGCTGGTCCTCGCTGCCACCGCGCTCGGCTTCGCCGCCAGCCGGACGGTCGAGTACGGGGCGGCAATGGCAACCCTGTTCGCGCACACGATGCTCGGCACCGGGATGATTGCCGCCGGTGCAAACTCGCTGAACCAATGGCTTGAGGCGGATCTGGACGGCCTGATGGTGCGTACAATGCACCGCCCAGTTCCGTCGGGGCGATTGTGCAGGCGGGAAGCCCTGGCGTTTGGACTTGCAGTCGGAGTCGGAGGTGTCTGTTATCTGACATTACTGGTCAACGGTCTGGCCGGCCTGTTCGGCGGAATCACACTGGCTTCGTACGCTCTTATCTACACACCACTGAAGAGACGAGGCTGGCAAAGCGTCTTCGTGGGCGCACTACCGGGAGCGATGCCTCCCGTGATCGGGTCGGCAGGGGCGGCGGGGTCGGTAAGCTCAGAAGTCTGGGTTCTGTTCGCGATCGTCTATTTCTGGCAACTGCCGCACTTCGCCGCGATTGCCTGGCTGCATCGCACAGATTATGCCCGTGCTGGATACAAGATGCTCTCGGTGGTCGATGCTTCCGGTAGGCGCCTAAGCAGGCATATGGTGGCCTTCAGCATAGTGCTGCTGGCGGTCAGCCTACTTCCCACGATACGGGGGACAGCAGGCATCGTGTACGGAGTCGGCGCAGCAGCCCTCGGACTGGCTTTCTTGGGCTGCGGTGTCGCGTTCACGCTTAGCAAGTCGGCAGCGGCGGCAAGGTGTCATCTGCTGGCCTCCATCATCTATTTACCCGTGCTGATCGGGCTTTTGCTTGTCGATCTGAGGTAATGTCTGTGGATTTGTCGGCTGGTGAGAACATCGGACGTCTTGGACTTGAAAGCAATGCAACTTGCCGGCAAGCCTCCAGCGCATCGGCCGCCGGTACTCACAGCGCGGTCGCGGACCACCGCCCGCAGAAGCTTAACAGCCGGACAACGCCGCACTGCACGGTGGAGGTGGAAGGCGTTTCGCATAGCTACGGTACGCACGCGGCACTCCGTGATGTTACTTTTTCAGTAGCACGGGGATCGCTCTTCGCCCTGCTGGGTCCCAACGGCAGCGGCAAAACGACGCTGTTCAAGATCCTCGCCACGATGCTCGCACCGACTGCCGGGAGGGTGGTTGTCGCGGGCGCAGATGCCGCAACCCAGGCACCCGCGGTGCGCCGCAATATAGGTGTGGTCTTCCAAGATCCAAGTCTCGATCGGAAGCTGACCCTACAAGAGAACCTTACTCACCAGGGGCACCTTCAGGGACTTTTCGGGCGTGAACTTCGGGAGCGCGTCGCCTCGCAGGCAGCGCGGTTCGCACTCACCGACCGCATGAGCGACCGCGTAGAGGTGCTTTCCGGCGGCCTGCGACGCAGGGTCGAGTTGGCCAAAGCGCTCTTGCATCGCCCCGACGTCTTGATTCTTGATGAGCCGGGCACAGGGTTGGACCCGGCGGCACGGCGCGCATTCATGGAGTCGCTCAAGGAGCTGCGAGATGTGGACGGGGTCACCTCGCTGCTTACCACCCACCTTTTAGACGAAGCTGAATGCTGCGATACCGTCGCGATACTCGACGGCGGAAGGCTCGTAACCTTGGGCGAGCCCGCCGAGCTCAAAACGATGATCGGGGGCGATGTGCTTACGATTGAAACCGCCGCGCCCGCCATGCTGGTCACGAAGATTGAAGAACGCTTCAAAGTCAAGGCCGAGGAAGTGGACGGAGGTGTGCGGATCGAACTGGAAAACGGGCGCGAGCTCGTCCCGAAACTGATCGAAGCGTTCCCGGGAGAGACGGGAAAGGTGACTGTCGGTCCCCCTACACTAGAGGACGTATTAGTGCACTTGACGGGGCATCAACTCCGCGCCCGACTGCGAAACCAGACGACGGCACACGCGCCCGACGTGCACCTCCAACGGTTGGGCTCGCGGTGAAGATGACATCGCTTACGACATCCCTTATCCTGCCGTCCGCATCGCTTTGGCGGCGCGAGATCGTTACCTTCTTGCGACAGCGCAGCAGAGTGGGTGGAACCCTTGGGACCCCGCTTGTGTTCTGGATTCTGCTAGGCTGCGGGCTCGCGAGCTCATTTCGCCTCAGCGTTTCCGGAGCGGATGTTACCGGCGGGACAGACATGGACTCGATCACGTATCTTGAGTACTCGTTCCCTGGGGCGCTCGTGCTGATGGTGCTGTTCACTGCCGTCTTCGCGACCATCTCCGTGATCGAGGATCGCCATGGAGGCTTCCTTCAGGCGGTGCTGGTCGCCCCGGTCAGCCGATCGGCGATTGTCATGGGCAAGGTCATGGGCAGCAGCACGCTTGTCCTCCTCCAGGCCACGTTGTTCCTGATGATAGCGCCGCTGGCCGGTATTCGG
>JBHHXS010000126.1:0-9615 GCA_046757145.1 Phycisphaerae bacterium
ACTCGAGACGCGGGTCCTGATCTACCTGCGCGACGGGTTCAGCTACGAGGTCAAACAGATAGCCGACGTGCGCGCTAAGTCACATCTGGTATTCGAATGTGAACCTATCGATGAGCAGTACAAGGTTGGGGCGTTCATTGTCACCGTACCGTTCGAGGAGATTGTCCGCGTCGAGGTGTTCGCGGTGCACCCGAATGAGAAGCCGGTTGATTGGCCTCAGATTACCGGTTTTAGAGGCTATAAGGAGCCGCCGGAGCAAAAGCACGGCGACACGAAATCCCCGCCGGTACGCCCCTGACATCCGCCACCCGCGCCGGTACACGCCTCGCTGCTTGATCGGTACACAGCCCGCGTCCGCTGCACGCACGAAACCAGCGACGTAACGGGGAGGGTTCAGCCTGCGTCACTGCGGTGCCTCAGCGTAGAATCTAAGTGTGAGGAGCGCGGAATACCGCATCTCATCCGCGGCATGAACGGAGAACGTCGCAAGCCGCAAACCGCGTCCCAGCGTCGCCAGCTCTCGGACGGCGTCGACGGGTCTTGCGTATTGGGGAGCGCCCCCGCCATGACTGGAAGCCCACGGAGCCCCAACATCGAGCATTCTCCCTCCACGCTGGATCCGCAGGATCGGCTCCGGCCGGCCCGCATTCTGCATAAGCCACTCCTGCAAGTCGCTACCCGGGCTCCTGAGCCCGAGTAAATGCCCGTCGATGCCCAGCACCAGGTCACCCACCTGCAGGTGCCCCTGTGCCGGCGACTGGGCAGGTACATCAGCTACAACAATGACGCCGCGCTCCTTGTCAGCTCGCAGCACAACACCGAGCCGGGCACCCACGGCGTCACCCAGGCCGGGGGGATTCGCCCACCATGACGGCCCGAGCGCCGACGGAGACCCCTCCTCGTAGTCTTTGATCCAGCGGTCGAGAACGTCTGCAGCTAGCGCCGGCTGCGCAAGGGCTACTGACGATCGGGCCGCGTGCCGCTCCTGCAGCTCGCGTGCATCGGCCACGGCGGCGATGGTAGGTATTAGCCCGGTCTGCGCATCGAGGATGCGTTCAAGATGATCGCGGCTAAGGGCGATGATGAACCAATTGCGCCATGCCGCCCAAGCCGGATCTGCTCCACCCAGCAGCGAGGCCATCCCGGACTTTCGTTGGGCAGCGTATGGCCCCAACGGCACGTGCTCGACCAGCGTTCCGAGGTGCAACTCACGTTGGATGGTGGGCAGCACTTCCGGTGCGGGCTCATTAGTCCTTGCCGCCAACTTCACCAGATTCCCAGCGATTCGCGTCACTTCGGCACGCAAAGCCTGCGCCGACCGGCATTCCACCATCAGGGCGACTTGAGGGCTGGAGCCCTCTTCGCTAAGGTCCTGCCCCCACGCGAAGACGACATGAGGCCCGAGACCTGTGCCGGTCTGTGACCGGTGCGACGCGTGCCGGGCGAGTCCCGTCAGGATCGCCAGGTACCGGTTCCACACACTGCGCGAAGGGTTGCTCATCGCCGCCGAGTACACACGATCAAAGTCCATTGTAGTTGCCAACGCAAACAACGTTGTCTGCGGTAGACGCATGAGCTGCAAAACGCCGTGATCCTCGAGTGGAGTGAGCTTCTGCGGCTTCGTGAGAGACGCGCGAAGGGCCAGATCGATCCGGCCGTCGTGTTCATAAAGTCCGACGGCAGCACGGTCGAGCTCCGGCCACAGTCCGGACCCGCCGTCGCCGTTAGCTGTACGCGGGCCGTTTCTTGACAGATACACGGTTGCCAGGCACCTGCCCGGTAGGTAGCTCACCAGGTCCCGGAACATATCCGATCGATCCAGCGAATCGTCACCCTCGTGCTGCATCAGGCGACGCACGTCGCGCAGGGGGGAATCCCGTCGCGTTCGGCGGGTCATGGCTGCCACATCGCCGCGCACGCACACGTCCATGCCTCCGCGTGTACGGAACGACACCAGGTCCCCCGTGACGCCGCTCATGCGCCGCATCCGACGCGGAAACCATTCGTCAAGCGTCTCCGCCCGCGACACCCGCACCAACCACACGGCGCTGCCAAGCTTGGTCCACGACGACGCTACGATTCCCACTTCGGCTCGCATTAACTCATCGACCTCAATCGTGTGATCATTACCAACGAGCGAAGCCACAGCCGCCCGTAGGTCAAAGCCCTCGCGGTGCCCGGCGCTCGCGCCGCCAAGAATAGGAAGAAGACGCCAGGCGTGTGCTCTGTGCATGGCCGCGTCCACCTCGCGTAGCTGGCGTATTGCCACGTACAGCTTCGTAGACGCTGGGACGTAACGCTCGAAAGGTGTGGGGTCGGCTGCACGCTGCGCGAGTGACGACGTTGGCATTAACACCGACACCGCAACCGCTATGCCGACAACTGGACGACAGGCGGTTCGCCGTGCGGCGTCACACATCGGGGTAGTCAGTCCCCAATGTCGACGGGGCGGATTGCATCGCCCGATGCGTCCTCGTCCGGTCCGGTGGTCACATCAGCCCCCGGGTAGTGATCATCAGAAGGAGAGGTGTCGCTGGCCTGCTCGAGGATGTCCAGCCACTGCCCGATCGTCAGGTCCAACGCTCTGTGTAGGGACTTGCCGCTTTGCCGCTTGTCCTGGATGTTCCGGCGCGTACGGTCTATCCATTCCTCGAGAGCGCGCTCCGCGCCGGCGGCCTCCTCCACCTTCGCTGTCGAGGGCTGCACTGCTGACTCCGGCGCAGACGGCGTGGAGTGAGCTGCCGGGTTCTCTACCTTGATCCCCCGGACCGTCGTCCCGTTGCTGCGGTCAAACACGCCCACAAACGCCAGGGCGATCACCGCCGCCGCAGTTAGTGGAGCGGCATAATACAACATTTGCCACAGCCGCTCACGCCGACCACGGCGCGCAGGCTCCATACAGGCCAGAAGCCTGCTCGAGAAATCCTCACCCAGAGAGACGGTCTCACTGTCGGACGCGATGATCTGCCCGCTGACTTCGAGAAGAGCGAGAGCACGCCGGCACTCGGCACAGCGTATCCGGTGAGCACCCAACTCGGTGGCCAACGCCGGTGATAGATCGCCGTCGAGGTAGGAGTCAAACAGTCGGCGTGCCTGGTCGCAACGCATCGCAGAATCCCGTCACACATTTCACCGGCGGTCGACACTCGCCCGCCGACGCCCCCACCCGGTACATATACCCGCTTCAGGCAGAAAGATTGCGGAACTCCCGCAGGTCGTCCTCGCTGAGAGCCTCGAGTATCTCGCGCAGCCGGTTACGGGCCCGGTGAAGGTGGCTCTTTACGGTCGCCACCGGAAGTTGAAGGACCTGGGCTATCTCCTGACAACTGTGCCCGTGCCGATAAAACAAGACCACTGTCGCCCGCTGGGGCGTGCTGAGCCGGTCAACGGCCTCCCACACCAGCCGCTTCAGCCGATCCGCATCTTCCGATTCCGCAATACCAGGCTCGGTATCCTCATACGCAGGCTGGACCGCCGACATGTCAATCTCAGCCCCTACCACCTGCCGCCGCCGCATCCGGTTCAAGCACACCCTGTAAGCAATGGTGAAAAGCCACGTGCTGAATCGGTAGTCCGGACAGAAGCTGTCGAGCGACGCAAAAGCTTTCAGAAAAGCATCCTGGCAGACGTCCTCCGCGTCATGGTGGTTGCGAGTCATGCGCCAGAGAAAGGCGAAGAGACGGTCCTTGTGCAGATCGACAAGCCTGCGGACCGCAGCACGTTCCCCCACACGAGCGCGCGCGATCAGCTCCCTCTCGACTTCCCGGGCGATACCATCCCCTCGCTCTTCCATCACGCCGTCTGAGTCCATGTCTACCATCCCATTATAACCCGCACCGGCTCGGCGAACACACGCGCGTTGCTATCTACACCATTCTTTAGTATAAAATCGTTACAATTCCGCTGAAGCATGAACCGGCGCATGGTTTGCAGCAACCTATTGTTGAACAATACCCTATGAAAAGAAAGCCTCCGGCCGATAATATCGTCTGTCGCAACCGTGACGCCGCACACCGCTACGAAATCCTGCAGGCCGTCGATTGCGGCATGGTTCTACTCGGAACGGAGGTCAAGAGCCTCCGCGACCGCGTCGCGTCACTGGAAGAAGCCTATGCTCGTATCGACGGAGGCGAACTCTGGCTTGTGGACTGTCATATCGCCCCGTACAGGTTTGGCCACACCTCTAACCACGAATCCAAGCGACGCAGAAAACTCCTTGTCCACGCACATGAACTCAGAAAGCTTAAGCCGATGGTCGAACGTAGGGGATTGACCCTCATCCCCCTCTGCATCTACTTCACACCGCGAGGGTTGGCCAAAGTCACGATAGCACTCGCCCGCGGCAAAAAGACGGCCGACAAAAGACAGGCGTTAAGGAGTCGCGACCATCAACGGGAGATTCAACGAGCAATGCGACGGCGGACAAGGTGACTCACGTGCCCCCCCTGAAACCGTTGCTCGCACCGCTGGGGGCTGCCCGCGGCACCAGCATACCCTGATCCCGGAACGCACCTAGCTCGGGCACTATATAGAGCCCAGGAATCCCGGCTGGACGAACTGGCAGTTGCGGCCGATACTTAGCCACTCGGACTTCGGACTTAGGTCGGCGCGTGTCTACGGGGAAGGCATTGTGGTTCGCTTAGTCGTCGTGTCAGCCGTGAGCCTGTGGCTCTCGAATACTCCAGCCGGGGCAATCGCCCAGGCAAAGGGCGCGGGTGAGATAGCGGGCACGTCTGAAGAGTTCCCCGTGCCGCGGGATGTTGATTCCGGCCCGGGATACTCAACAGCGGAGGACGTTCTTGAGGCACTTCGGCAGCGACGCCCCCAGAACGTGGTGATCCCGCCGGGCAGCTTGCGTGAGGGTGGCCAGCCGCGTGCGAAAACCGCCTTGTACCCCGAGGGGTGGGCATTCGTCAGCCGTTTCGGACGACCGGTGTTCCAGGGCGACCGCTGGGTGTTTGAGTTGGAGGGCGAGACGAACGAAGCGCCGATCCCGCTCCTGCTGAACGCCACTCTTGAAGGGATGGTCCGATCAACGGCCGGCGGTGCTACACAGCCGCTCTTCGTTGTATCCGGCGAGTTCACGGTGTTTGAGGGGGAGAACTATCTTCTTCCCCGACTCGCGCTGCGGGCGAGGACGCCGCCAGGCGATCCACCGCCCACGGTGGGCAAAGACGAGCCGCCCGGACTGTTCTCAAACGGGCGCACTGCGAGTGACGAGACCTCAGCCGAGGACGTCGTAACGGCACTACGTGGACAGGCACCGGAAAAATGGACCATACCGGCGGATGAAGGGTATTTCGGCCATCGCACCAGCAGGCGGCTCGCAGGCACGCAGGGGCTTCTGCCGGACGGCGCTCCGGTTGTCGATCGACCCGGGCGGGTGGTTTACGAAGGGAAATCCTGGATCTTCATCTTCGAGTCCGACGACCCTGACCATCCCGAGCTGCCCATGAAGCTGCTGCAAAATCGCAACACGGAGCTGATGGCCGATGCCGCGCGCCGCGACAATGCCGGACTCGTCTTCATCGTTTCCGGAGAGGTCAGCTTGTACAACGGTGAGAACTACCTGCTCCCGCGCGTGGTCATGCAACGGCTCGATTCCGGCAATCTGAGGAAATGACGCCGACGTATTCGTAGTAGAGTTGCCCGTGTAGAGGTGTCCGTACTATCTTTACTTTCTATCCCAGGATCAGAGCATACTGAGGGCTATGGATCTTCAAATCGACAACAGCAGACCAATCGCGTTGGCCAGTGTTTCGGGAGAGTTGACCGGTAGCGACGCTGAGCAATTCACCGAAAGGCTATATGACCTCGCCACGGGCGACGGAGCGACGCTGGCGGTGGATCTCTCCGCACTCGACCTTATCGATTCCAAGGGCCTCGCTGCGCTCATCAACCTCACCACGCGCGCCAGACTGAGCGGGGGCAACGTCGTGCTTGTGCATCCCTCCGCGTTCGTCGAGGGCATTTTCAGCGTGACGAGGCTCAACAACTGGTTTGACATTTGCAGCGACATTGATGAGGCAGTCAGTCGCAACGGCTGACTGCTCCCTCGCTTGGGCGACCCCGCTGCACCGGCACGAGCTTCACGACTGTCGCCGGCACCGCCGAGCAAGCAGCGTGCCGCCCAGCCCCAGCATGAGCAACGTGGTCGGCTCGGGAATCGCTGTGATGTTGTCTATGTACAGCTCCTGGCCCCCGATTCGGAAGCTGTCCAAAGGACCGGTCAGCGTCACGGAGCCTTGCGTCGCCGTGCCAGATACCGCTGCTGACACGCCGGGAGCAATATCGACGGGGATGTCAGTTACGTAGTTCAGCGGAAGTATGGGCAGGTGGTTCACCGCAAAGTTGTTAACCCCGGTGCCTTCAGCCACGTCTAAGTAGTCAAACATGACCGTGTCGACGCTGAATCCAACGTCAGCGAAATCAAACACCACGCTAATGTTGTTGAGGACCAGAGGATTCGAAGTGAACAGGTCCGCATATCGCCCACCGACTTCAGCCGAGCCGAAAACCCACGCGTCTTCGGGCAGCAGCAGCGCGTCAACCGACATTGCTATCCCATCGGACAGCAGCACGACGTCGTTTCGTTGATCGCCGGCCTCAAGCCCGAACAAGGTCCCGACGTCCAACGAATCGAAGTCCACGGTAGCTGCAACGCCGGGCAAAGCGGTCAGCAGGTAGACGACTGCTAAGAGACAACCGAATTCCACGCCGGGAGTATAGCCCCCATCCCTGTGCGGTGTGCTGATCTTGGCCATGGTGTATTCTCCTAACCGCGCAATGCGTAGTACATGCGGGCGGCCCTTTCTCGATCGCTTGCGCGAGCACAATGCGCACCGTGGCGGCACGGGTCCCGAGCCGCCTTGTGGCCTCGCATCCCACCCTCGGGTATCCAGGCCGCTCGCGATTCGTTTTGCCGTGGACGAGACGCAGATGTCACTCTGAGCCACGCTGCAAAAAGGCAGTTCCCACAGACGCCCCTCAGGCTCAGCACATGACAATCACACGCGGCATCAATCGGTCGGTATAGTGTACCGGCCCGACCGTCCCAATTCAAGCAGCGACTGTTTTCGCGTGCGCTGGAGGTATCCGAATGTGCGCCCGGTACACCCACACTCCACGCGGACCGTCCGGTACCCTGGTGTGATACCCGCCAGCAGCCCCTGACGCCGCCTCTAAGCCTACGCTTCACTTTACAAAGTGGCCCCGCGAGCTGAACAACGCTGTGGGTGAACGGCTTTTGGATGTGCTCGCTCTTATAAACGAGGCGGAAGCAGTCACGCAGAGTAGAGTATAGACTATCGGCCCGAAGAACGTTGGCGCCGTCCAGTCCAGCGAGAGTCAGGCCGGGCTGTCTGTGTCGCTGACTTTTTGTAGGCGGGGCGCGCTGGACGGCCTCGGCATCGGTGCCTAGGCTCATGTACACAGTCGTGTACAGGGGCATCGTGCTTGTGTTCAGTTGTATGCGCTGTTATATTATGTGAACTTGCATGTGTATGGGCCTGCGCCGTCGGTCTCGCCTGCCGATAGCAGTGTGGCTCGACTGCACGGGAGCAAGTTGTCTACGTAAGAGTGGGTACTTCCGTTGTGAGCGCGTCGGTACGGGATCCAGGGGGAGATGCTCACCCGCCGTACTGGCGGGCTCGGATGTGCGGAGGAGCAAGAGGCATGTCACATACTAGGCTTGGAGCGGTATCCTCACTTATTACCTTAGCACTGATCGGCACTTCCCACGTCCAGGCGCAGTCCCTCGTCAACCTGGAATTGCGCGCGCCTGCGGTCGACGTCGTCGCCGGAACAACGTTTGAGGTCGGTTTGTACGCGGTCGCCAATCCGGGTCCGACGCAAACCGTCGGTGACGTCCGTGCCATCTTTACCTGGGACAACGCGGTACTCTCGTTCTCCGGTGTTCATCTTGACACGGGGCACCCGTGGCAACAATCCGGATTCTTCCTCGACGCTGACGGGCTCAACACAGATTTGACCGACGGTCTCGCGATGTATCGGGCCACGGCTGCACCGGGCAACCTTGGCATCGCGGACACCGCAGGTCTGCTAATCACGAAGTTCGAGTTTACGGCGTTAGTGGCTACGTCACCGGGTACGACGGCGGTTGATATTCTGGCCTCGGCCGGCGCTACACCGACAACTACGCGCGTTCTGGACGATGTAACGGGCGGCGCGGACGTGACGGGTACTCTTATTGGGGACGTGGTGACCGTCGTAGTGTGCCTGAGTGCTCTTGATTGCGATGATACGGACGAATGCACCACTGAATCCTGTTCAAGCGGCGTATGCTCCTATACGTTGGACTACATTCCGGGCGTTGAGTGCTGCAACCCTGTAACTGGCTTCACCCAGCCCATAGACGACGGAAACGACTGCACCACTGATCTATGCGGTCCCGACGGCTCGGTGACGCATCAGAACAAACCATTCGATACGCCGTGTGGGAGGCCGGACGAGTTCCCCTGCAGTTTTCAGGACACGTGCGATAGTTCGGGCACTTGCCTTCCCAACCATGCTGCGAACGGCTCATTCTGCAACGAAGACGGGGACGACTGCACCAACGACTTCTGTCAAGACGGGGTCTGCGTCCTCAACACAACCGACCCCGACGGTACGAACTGCGACGATGGGCTTGATGTGTGCACCCCCGGCCAGGACGTCTGCCAAGGCGGAGTATGCACGGGGACGTCCGATCCATGTCTGGGCGACCCGGCGGGTCCTTACTGTGTGGAGATAGGCGGGCAGGCGGTCTGTCGTGAGTGCCGCGTGGGCCATCCGGAGGATTGTCCGGACAACGGCTGCGTTGAAGGCTTCTGCGATCTGTTTGGCACCTGCAGACCCAACCCAGACGATACCCTGTGCGCCGATGGCGCCTATTGCAACGGAGTGGAAACGTGCAACGCCACAACCGGGCTGTGCGACTCGGACCCCAACCCGCAGCTGTGCATCGACCCCGCCTTTCCCTTTTGTGACGAGGCGACCGACACCTGCGAGGTGTGTCTGGTCGACGCGGATTGCGCCAACGGTATTACCTGCGACGGTGTGGAAACGTGCAATACCGGTGTGGTGCCACACACCTGCGACCCTGGGACGCCGCTCACTTGCCCGCCCGATGAGCCTTGCGCTACCTATGTGTGCCAAGAACCGGACGGATCCTGCCTGAGGGTGCCTATCAACGAAGGTCTGGAGCTGTGCAATGACGCCGACGGATGTACGGTTGCGGATACTTGTGTGGGTGGGGCCTGTGTGGGTAGCCCCCCGCTGGGGATCGGGGGCGTGTCTTTGGCATTGATGCTGCCGCCGGGTGCTCCGACGCAATACAGCGTGGGCGAGACCATCGAAGTTGACCTCCACGCGGTTCTGTACGACGCCATCAAGTCGTGCTCGGTGAGTGCGACCGCGTGCACTACTGACGCTGATTGTCCGGTCGGAGAATTCTGCATCTTCCCCACCAGTCATGAGTTCAGATTGATAGAGAGCGTTCTGACCTGGGACCCTGCGTTGCTTGACATAGACTCGCTCAACGTCCTCGATCCATGCGATACGTGCGACGGGTGCAGGATCGGCTGCACAACCGACGCCGACTGCCTGGTAGATGTG
>JBHHXS010000127.1:0-9561 GCA_046757145.1 Phycisphaerae bacterium
GCCGATGGACGTGTTGCGGGCGCCGCCCGAACTACCGTACGACCAGGACTCGCATACTGGCTCCGCGGCGGCATCGGTGTCGCATTGTGCTTCTGGGGATAGCAGAGCGGGAACGCGGCGCGTGGTCAGTCTCCAGGGAGGCAGTTCCCCTCCGGTGATCCCCCTCGAGACCCTGCAGAACATCGGCGCGACATGCTTTGCCGGGCACGCGGCGCATAGTGGCTTGCCCGATCTCCGTGCAATCGAGCTTACCACGCTTGTCGTGAACCTGGGGCCCCGCTGCAATCAATCGTGCGCCCACTGTTACGTTGACGCCGGCCCACACCGAAAGGAACAGATGGATCGTGAGACAGTTGATGCGGTGGTCGACGTGTTGCGACGCCATGACATCGACACGCTCGATATCACCGGCGGTGCTCCTGAAATCAACCCGCATTTCCGCTACCTGGCAAGTACAGCATCTGAGTTGTGCAAACGCGTCGTTGACAGATGCAACCTTACGATTCTTCTAGAGCCGGGCTATGAGAGCTTGGGCGAGTTCCTGGCCGAGTACTCGATCGAGATCACCGCATCAATGCCTTCCTACCAGGCGGATCATGTCGATCGACAGCGAGGACGCGGAACCTTCGAGAAAAGTATCGAAGCGTTGAGAATGCTCAACAGGCTCGGCTACGGTGAGCGGGGTACTCGGCGTGTGCTCAACCTGGCGTACAACCCCGTCGGAACGGATCTCGCTGCTCCGCAGAGCGAACTGGAAGCGCGCTTCAAGCATGAACTGCGCGATCGATACGGCGTAGTCTTTAGCCGCCTGTTCGCCATGAACAACATGCCGGTCAACCGCTTTCACGACCAGCTTGTGCGAGATGCACAGCTGGCGACTTACATGGACAGGTTGGTGGGCGCGTTCAATCCTGCAACAGTCGACGGATTAATGTGCCGTCATTCGCTCTCGGTGGCGTGGGACGGGCAGTTGTACGATTGTGAGTTCAACCAAGCCTGCACGCTTCCATTGCGTAACGGAATCCCGAGCCACATCAGCGGCTTTGATGTCTCGCTGCTGCGTCGGCGTACGATCAACACAAGCGCACACTGCTTCGGGTGCGCAGCCGGGGCTGGATCGTCCTGCAACGGTGCGCTGGCGGCCAGGTCGGGAGATTCGTGGCTACAACCAAACTCGGCGCGAAGTGAAGTCGCCTCGGTGTACCTCCGATCACATGCGCCGGAGTGCTAGTATCTCCGCATAATGCCTATGACTACGCCGACAATGTCGACGTCGCGCGTCCAAATCGGTTGGAATTCGTCGTTGGCCGGTTGGAGCCTGACCCGGTCTTTCTCGCGATAGAATCTCTTCAGGGTAGCCTCCTCCCTATTGACCAGCGCGACCACGGTGTCACCGTTACGAGCGTTCGACCTCTCTTCATAGATGACTATATCACCGTCGCAGATATGCTCGTCGATCATGCTCTCTCCTGTTACGGCAAGGGCTCTGACGGGATATCGGCTTGCGAACAGCTGCTCAAGGTCGACCGTATCGGGCGTCTCGATGGCTTCAATAGGCGTACCGGCGGCGATGCGCCCGACGAGCGGCATCAGGGTAGGCCTGTCACCGGGCAGGCGCACCTGCTGGGTTAGTCGCAAAGAGCGAGCCTTCGCCGGGAGCCTGGTAAGAAGCCCTTTTTCTATAAGTCCCTCTACGTGTTCGAACACGGTGATTTTGCTTACGCCGAGCTCGTCGGCAATCTCCTGCAAGGTAGGGGAACAGCCACGGCTCCGCCGAATGTCGCGGATGTACCTCAGGATCTCCAGCTTCCGCGGAGTGAGACAAACCGACTCGCGCTTTCCGGTTCTGCGTCGCGGGGGCATCATCATTCTCCATATAGCGTGCCAGGCCCTCGGCACCGACACACGCGGCAGGCAGCATCCCCGCCGCGGCCAGACGTCGCAGGATCGCATCGCCAACGCTATCGGCTCTGGCCGCGCTGAGTGCGCCCCCGAGCCGCGACCACCAGGATGCTATACCGCGCGGCACAGTCGGGCCGCCAACCGGACGACATCCGAGTGGGACGAGGCGAAGCGACCGACGGCGCGATTCCGTCGCGCCGGTAGACCCGGTGAGCAACGCGCTCCTATAGTCTCCCCCGGGGCCGAAAACACACAAGGGTAGATCGTCGTCGCAACATGCTTGGGGGTCTTTCTTCTGCCAGCCCTTGCCACAGCCAGGTTCCGTCGACGAGTTACACACCAGGGTACTCTGCATGTTAACTATATGTTCGGCTACCAGCATATCCTAACAACACCCAAACACAAGACCTGACACAAGAAAACTCGGCACACGGCGCGCGTGTTCTCGTTGAATCGCCGGCATGTCTCGCCAACGCGGCGCCGCGACGGACGGCTCATCTGGTGCTTTGGGTCACCGGAACCACCAGGTGTAGTGCTATCGGTACCGTGGTGGTGGGATCGCCAGGAAAAGCGGCCGCGAGGGCAGCGCAATTGTCGCCTGAGGGGTTAGCTCAATGATTTGCCGCGGTGCTGCTACGTTGAGGCGGGATGGGGCTTGACCCGCGCGTGCGTGCCTGGAATTCACGGTGGATACCCTGCGTCACAAGCCCGACTTGCCCGTTACCGACGGGCGCATCGTTGATTGATGTGATAGCTAGAACCTCTACGGCTGTACTGGACATGAACACCTCGTCGGCATGCTGCAGGGCGTCAACGTGAATGCTCTGCTCGGCGATGTCCACTCCGATGGCTGCGGTGCAGTCGAAGATGACGGACTGCGTGATGCCATGCAGCACGGACTCGGTCCGGCACGGCGTTGTAATACACGACCTCTGCACGACGAAGATATTAGCGGCCGTGCACTCGCGCACTTGTCCCTCTTCTGTAACGAAGACAGCGTCGTCGTATCCTCGGCGAAGCGCCTCGCTCTTGGCGAGTACGTTGGCGAGCAGCGTTGTGGCTTTTATATGACATTTGGCCCACCGCGTATCCGGCAGCGTCGTGACGCGGACACCCCGCCTGCGGCGCTCATCGGATATGGCGGGGAGTGGTTTGAAGGTCATGATGACAGTTGGAGTGATACCCTCGGGGATTTCGTGCGATCGAGGGGCAACGCCTCGTGTTATCTGGAGGTATATCAACGCGTCCGTCAACCCGCTTCGGCGTAGTCCCTCGGTGATCACAGGCCTGAGGGGGGGGGCATCAAGGTCTATCTCCAGGTCAATCGCTGCGGCGCTGCGTTTGAGTCTGGCTAGGTGCTGCTCGGCAAGGAACGGACGCCCGTCATATGCGGCAATGACCTCGTAGATCGCATCCCCGAACTGGAGTCCCCGGTCCTCGATAGACACTTTGGCCTCTGGGAGGGAGACAAACGCACCGTCAAGATATGCGAGTTCCGTTGCCATCACGCGTCCGCTCCGTCCTGCTCCTCCTGGATTGATCCCGACATATTCTCGCGGACGGTCTGCAGCCAGCCGGCGCATTGCGCCAGGCGTTTCTCATCATGTACCAATGCCTTTGCCTGTGTCAATCGTTTGTCAGCGGTTTCGTATTGCTTGAGGTCGCGGGCATAGATTATTCCGACGAGCAGCAGGACATCCGGGAATTCGCGCGAGCGGGGGTAGCACTCTGCGAAGCGGTCGAATGCGGCGGCGGCCTGGGGAAACCGCCCCAGGCGGTAGAGCTCGCGGGCCAGCCGCAACTGTTGCACTTCCGACAGACATTGCTGGGGATCGATCGCTATGAGTTGCTCGAACGCCTCGAGCGCCGACTCCACGTCGCACCGCTGCAGCGCCTCGCCTACGCGAGCGCGCAGCTCGGACAGTTGGTCGAGTTGTCGTTCGTCCTCGCGCTGCTGCTGGGTGTCGGCCGATGGAGCGCGGGCCACCTGCCCAAAGCGTCCACGCCCCACCGCCTCGGGGCCGGACATAGCTGATGCGAACACGCGCCGCCGATGCCATCGGCTCCACAACGCCAGGATATCGAACTGGTCGCGGGGGAGGGCGCGGAAGAACAGCATCCCCAGCGCCGTAGCAAAACCGAAGAGGTATCCAGCCAGGTGAGCGGCGTGTGCGACTGCCCCGGCTGACCCCACAATCCGAGGCGCAACCAGATTATCCCACACAATTATCTTCACGCCAATCATCACCATCGCTGGCAGCTCGAAGAAGTGTATGAAGAAGAACCAGACCAGCACCGTGACGCGACTCCGGGGAAACATAGCCAGGTAGGCGGTAGTCACCGCAGCGATGGCGCCGGACGCTCCGATCAAATGGGCTGGACGTGCGGACACAAGAGCCCATCCCCAGGCGGCGAACGCTCCGCCCGCAAGGTAGAAAAGCAGGTAAGGCACCTGCCCCATCTTGCCGTTCACTGCGTTCCCGAACACCCACAAGAACAACATGTTGCCCAGAAGGTGCCACATGTCGCCGTGAAGGAATTGGTACGTGAAGAACTGCAGGAAACCGGGCTCGTCGGTCTGGAAGACAAGATGCTGTGTGCGCCAGGCCGCCAGCGATCCGCCCATAAACGGCGCACGCTCGTCCAACAGCGGGAAACACAAGACATTCACCGCTATGAGGAGGTGATTGGCCAGCGGGGTCTGTCGGATCGATGCCTCAGTGCGGATAGGGACGATCATAGGTTTACCGAACCCAACCCTTCGTCCGGTAGCCTGTGCTTGTTCTGACCATAGCGTCCAACCTGGCACCGGCGCGCACCCGCATACGTGAACTCCAACCGGTCGCGTGTGAGGTTGTCATGGTTCGGTTCCAGGCCTCCCAGCAGCGATCTCGCCACGGATGCGCCGCGTCCGGAGGAAACCAGCATTCCGCTCGGAGATTCATGCGGGCGAGACCTCCTCGTCGAGAGGGCCGCCGCGGCATGGCAGTTATGGCACACGATGATCGACTGCCGCAGTTCACGCAGAAGTGTACTCACCGCCTGCAGCATCAGGGACGGCCCCGCTAACGGCCTGCACGTACTGCATGCGCAGCTCGTACAGCACGGTGTCCAGTGCGCGTTTCTCGTCGTCGGTGAGGTTGCCCTTAGTCTTCTGCTCCAGCACATCGAGCAGGTCGATGTGGTGTTTGGCAACGCGGAGGCTGGGTGGGATCCGCTCCCCACCGGGACCCTCGTAGCCGCCCAAGGCAATGGCAGCCTGCATCGCGAGGATGTTCACCAGCTCGTTGAAGGACGGCCCCGGGGAGGGAGCCTCCTGCGGATCGGACTGGGGCTGCGCGGCAGCCTCTTCACGGGCGAGCCGCTCTTTCTCGCGAGCGGCCTCCGTCTTCCAGTCCGAGTCAATATGCAGCCCGCCGGTACTGTTTTCGTCGCCCATGTCATTCTCCGAGTCTCGCCCCCACCTCATCCGACCGCGAATCAGGTCGTCACGCGGCCCCGCGGCCGGCAGTAAGCGCGAGCCAAGTCGGACCTCGCGTAGAGACTATACACCGAATGCGCCGCGGGAGGGAAGGGCCTGTGACAAACATTCCAGACGGTGAGAGTCATACAGCCCGAAGAAATACTCCCTGTAGAGCGAGATCTCCGTATCGCGCAGCTCTTGAAGTGCCGATGCCAGCTCGTCCCGCTTGGCCGACATGCTCTCCGGGCGCGAGGCCAACAAGGCGGCATTGATCTCGCGTATCTCGGCAAAGACCTTCCGGCGTGCGGCGCGATCTCGTCCGGAGCGCTGGCGGAGTTCGCCCGAGCGACGCACGGCGTCCGCCCGCCGATCGATAAGCGGTGCCGTCTCCGTGGTCCGTTCGAGATGCCGCTGGGGGTTGTACCGCAGGTCGCGCAGCTCGGTGCGCAAGCGACGAACGTCGTGCGCCGTCGTTCCCGCAGCGGGCAGGCCCATGTGTAGCGTAGCCGACGCACATACCATGCGCGGCGCCGTAATACCGAAGTAATCGGCGATAATGGCATCACTGATCCGGTCGTACTTAGCCCCACCGATTCCATGGATGAACAGATCCGCCAGGAGCAGCCGTGCCCAGATCGTCAGCATCAACGCACGCGGGCGTAACTGCCAACCATTCAGTGAGGCCAGCCCGGCCGCCAGATCCTCAGACGAAAACGACCCGCATACGTCGACGACCCCGATCTCGGACTCACCCGCAAAAAGGTGTAGCGAGTTGCCACGGCGACCGACGACCAAGCGTCGGCGCGGCCCAGAGGGATGATAAGCCCAAAGCGCCGTTTCACACCGATCCCGATTCCTCTCCAAGTCGGGAATCGGGCGCCCCGCGCCTCGAATTCGATTGCTTTTACGGTAGACGCTCAGCGCCCGGTTGTAGCAATCGGCAAAGCGCTGGGCGTTGAACAGTACGTCAAGCACCAATGCGTTGCACCATATGCCGCTAACACGGCGGTCGTCTTGCACGACGCCGAAAGTCCGCTCGACCGCACTGCGGGCGGTGACCACCTGATCCACCCAGTCGCGGGCGCGCGTGGCCATGCGCAACGCCCGGAAAAAAGTCGGCATTTGTGATCCGGCGTACCGCTCGCCCAGTGCATCACGACATGACCGCTCAAAGCATGCCATCTGTGCACCTGTCAGCAACGGCAACTGCTCGTACGCGGAGTCGGCCGGGGCGTCGGCAAAGCGGATGCGGCGGAGGACGAGACGCTCGCCTTCGAGGCCGGGAACCGCAATGGATGGCCGCCTGATCGCATCGCAGTCTACGACGAGATTGACGGCTACACCGCCGACGGCGCGTGCGAAACGGGTGGCCACCACGTGCTTGGCCCACACGCCTGGGTGAATAAAACCGGGCTGGTGGCCCGTAACGATGACCAGGGCGTCATCCGCTCCGACAATCGCCAGGCGTGTACGCCGTCGCCAGTCCGCAAGGGTTGTACCACCTAACTGAACATCTGCGGTGCGTAGGCGCTCGGCGTTGGCTCTAGCTGCGGCGGCCCACGTCGCAGCAGCGGGCTCGATGAGGACACCGCAATCCTCCGAAGGCGCCCGCAGCCTGGAGAAGTCCAAGCTTGGCAGGCACGTCATGGGCATGGAAGGCAACCTGGAATCGAGCACTGTCTGAGCGGACCGTCGGCCTCGCGGCGCCACTCCGCGTCGAGCACCTCGAGGTAATGGCGGTAGCGTGCCCTCGGGTCGTCGAGCAGGCCGCCGAAGTAGCGAGTCGGGTCGTTATAGATCAGGCGCACAGGGAGTTCCCTGACGCGCAGTCCCGCCCTGGCGAGTTGGACCCACAACTGCATCGGCATGGCATATCCCGGCACGGTGATCCGGAAGCATTGCAGGGCGGACACACGGTAGGCCTTGAAGCCGCAAAACGCGTCAGTGATGCGCAGGCCCAGCTTGCGGTTGAGCAGCAGGGTGATACGCCTGTTGATCTCACGCCTGTCAGCCGGCGCCGTTTCGTCAATCGCGCAACCATGGGGATAGCGGGTCCCACTGATGACGTCCGCCGTGTCGAGCGATGCCGCGGCCAGAAACTTCGGGATGCACGAAGGTTCATGCTGTTCGTCGCAGTCCATCGTGATGAGCCAGTCATACCTTCCCTGCCGGGCGCACTCGAACGCGCTTGCCAGGCTCTGCCCATAGCCTCGGTTTTCCGGATGCGTTATCACATGGATGTTCTGGTGGCGACGCAGGATCGCCTCCGACCCGTCGGTGGAGCCGTCATTCACGACGAGTATGTTCTTGCTGTACCGCCGTGCCTCACCAAGCACCCGGTGCAGATACTGCTCCTCATTAAACACCGGAATCGCGAGAAGATGGTTACGCGGCATAATCATGGCCTCCAGCCGGTCGCCAATCGATCTCAGCATACGCCGTTGGGGATATCCTAGAGGGAAAGCACAGAAGATCAAACGAACTGCGCCGTCGCGCCCATCGAGCTCGCTAAGGCTCCTTGTGCGCGCCCGGCAGGGTGTGCTAACCTTGTGGCCCGCTAGCCCGTGGCGCCGGCCGGTGCTTTGCCCGGCAGTTCTCCGCGGCGTTGAGGCGAGTCAGGAGGTTGGACTAGTGGGCTGCGCTTCCGCTTGCATGAGTCTCGACGGCTGCACCCGCACTGCCGGCGGCATCCCGTGGCGCCGGTCGGATAAAGTGTGGGCTTTGGCTGTGTCGGCTGTTCTTCTAGCTGGCGCCGGGTGCACGGCGATACGCTCCCACCGGGCAACGGTGCGCCTGACGCGCGGGGAAGCCCTGCTTGAGGAGCAGGCGCTCGAGGCGGCCCTGGCGGAGTTTGAGGCGGCTGCCCGCATCGATCCACAGTTGGCTGCACCGCACTCGCGGATGGGTGCAATCTTCCGTCGCATGGGTGACTACGATAAGGCGATCAGCGCCTTCCTGGAGGCAATCAAGAGGGACCCGTTCTCCTTCGAAGACGCATTCGACCTTGCCCGCTTGTATCAGTTCGCCGACCGCCTGAAGGAGGCGATTCTGGCATACCTGCACGCAGTGGAGCTAAGCCCGGACAGCTACGATGCCCAACTCAACCTGGGCACATGCTATCAGCAGAGCGGCGATTACGCCCAGGCTGCGGATAGGTTCCAAAAGGCGGTCGAGATCGACTCGACCAGGCCGCAGGGCTATGTCAATCTCGGAGTGGCATTGGACGCACTTGAGAACCACTATGGGGCCATCCGGGCATACAAGGAGGCGCTCGAGCGCGACAGTCGGCAGCCGATGGTGTTGGTCAACCTGGCCCATACCTATATGAACCAGGATCGCCTGAAGATGGCACGACAGGCCTTACGCGAGGCCCTGCGTATAGACTCGGATCTGCCCGCCGCGTACGAGGGGCTCGGTTACTGCTTGTTCCGGATGAGGGAGTTTGATGCTGCGGAGCAGGCGTACACCCGGGCGCTTGCTGGCGATTGGCGGCTCCCACGCGCCCACGCGGGGCTTGGCTCGATCTGCATGCTGCGCTATCTTCAGGACAAAAGTCGGCTCGACCTGCACGAACAGGCGCGGGAGCACTGGCATCGATCGTTGGAGCTCAAGCCCGACCAGCCACGAATACGGCGACTGCTTGTCAAGTACAAACGGCAGAGCCAGGACCCGGAAGAGACGCTTCTGAACGCAAGCGCGGAGTAACGTGGGCGGGCGGCGAGGGGGCGCCGCCTGCAGATCGACGGCCCGTGCAGCACGGTCGACGGACACTTGTCACGATTACGCACAGCGCCTTGACTTCGCGCGATGCTCATTGTAAACTACTGCTGTTGGATGCCGAAGCGAGGCATCCGGCCGCGCGACTTGTATGAGCGTAATGAGAGAGGAGTGCTCCTGCTCGCTGCAACGGAGAGTACCCCGATGGTGCCGAGTAGTGCTGGGGTAATGCAAAAATAGCATCCCTCACGAGCGCCTGTCCGTTGAACCAACCGCCGCTGCTTCTCCTTCCCTATACAACGTGTGTCTCATTTTAATTTGGCGACTATCGCTGACGCCCGTCCATCGGGTAGCTGGCATGGCCGGTATCACCCCCGCTAATGTCTATCCGGCACGGACAGGAACTCACGTGTGTCTGTGGAACAGCCGGGCTCCCGAGGTGGCACGCTGCACTCAGCCTTCGTCGCGATAAGTGCGGG
>JBHHXS010000128.1:0-9553 GCA_046757145.1 Phycisphaerae bacterium
TTTAGATAGCTTGCATCCTTGTCCAGAGCATCGATCACGATGCGCGCACGATTGCCCTCGACTTTTGTATACGTATCGAAGTTGGCCGGAGTGTCCTGCCGCATCGTCCAGCGCACCAACTGAGCCCAGAACTTCGCGAATCTCACCCATTGAGTCCACGCATCTCCCCACCTGGCCCACTGACCGCTTGTGAACGCAACCGTCTTGCCCAGCTCGTACTGCCAGTGGACCAGCACAGGGTCCTCGCCGTCGTCCGTGACGCGCACCAGCGGCATGAGAACGTTGGGGTTCTGCTTGGGCGAGGTGAGCACCAGACCACCCAAGACCGGAACAGCATCGGCACCATCCGCGATTCCCACAAGCAGGTCGCTCTGACGATTGGC
This sequence comes from Phycisphaerae bacterium, assembly GCA_046757145.1. Taxonomy (GTDB): domain Bacteria; phylum Planctomycetota; class Phycisphaerae; order UBA1845; family UBA1845. The sequence continues at coordinate 384 of JBHHXS010000128.1, forward strand.
GATCTGCGGAGTGAACGGGTCTTCAATGATCAGTGGGCGACGCACGACCTGGGACTCTTTAGAGAAGATCTGCGGCAGTTGCCCGGGATTCCTAGCTGCGTAGAACTTGCCTCCGGTGTCGCTGGCAATCTGCGAGAGCGTGCGCGGGAACACATGTGCACCCCACCCGATGCCGATCGTGCTTACCGTTATCTTCGCATTCACGTAATCCCGGATCAGGGCGGCGGGTGGTGGTTGAGCGTCGCCGTCGCTTAGTATGATCACGTGCTTCTGAGCGGCGTCCGCTCCCTGACCGCCGGTGAGCTCCTCGTACGCCAACCGCATGGTCGTCCCAAAGTCCGGCATGTCGCCGATCTGCATTCGATCGATCCTGGCCTTGACCGCACGTTTGTTTGTGTTGAGTCCGAAGGGCACCTCCCAGTTCTCGCCGCCGGGGGAGTACGTGTATGCCAGCACGCCGACGTAGTCCCGTGAGCTGATTGTGTCCACACTCTTCTTGGCCATCTCCTTCCCCCAGTAGTTGCCCCTCGGGATCTCGCAACTGTGCATGATCAGCACAAGGGCGCCTCGTGGAATCACGCGCTTATGCTTGATCTCGAAGGAGACCGGCATGACTTCCTCGACCGGGCTGCCGATCCAGCCACCGGCACCGAATGACTGGTCGCCGCCGAGCATGATCAGTCCGCTGCCCATGTCCTTAACATAAACCGCAAGTGCCTCCTGCAGTTCATTCGTGAACGTTGCCGCCGGAACGTTGGCAAGGATGATCGCCGAGTAGTTCATCATCTGGGCCAGGTCGAACCCCACCAGCTCGGAAGTCTCTCTCACGTCTAACCGCACGTTTTCGCTACGTAGGGCGTCGGCTAGCGGTCGATCGTCGGCTGGATTGCTCGAGATCAGCAGCACACTGTTCTGCCCCGACACGAAGGTGAACGCGCTGGCAGTGTTGTTCAGAGCGATGGTGTCCATTGCTTCGTCCTCGGGGCGGAATACCGCCTCGTATGTCTGCGTGCCGGCAGACTGGATCGGAAGCTTCATGTAGAACGTATTGCTTCCCGCTCGCAGGCGAACATGGGACGATTCCTCAGGCAAATCGACGAGATTGCCGTTCACGTACACCGAGAGCGTCCCGGCGACGGGGCGTTGTGTGTGAAGTACCATCCTCAGTGGAGCCTGCTCACCCGGCTCGGCATAAGTCGGGGCAATCATACGATCGAAGTACACCTCGTTGCGATGTCGATACCGAATAGGCACGACATCCACGGGAATACCATCAGCTTTCGCCCGACGTGCTTCAGTGAGCAGGTCGCCCATGTTGTCGTTTCCGTCTGACATAAGCACGATGCGCTTGGCGGTGTCGTGTGGAAACATCGCCATCGCCAGACGTAACGCCGAAGAGATGTCAGTTCTGTCAGTATTGGGCATCGGAGGTAGACGTCCCGGGTTGACGAAGTATCCGCCGACCATGGGAAGCTGTTGCAGATAGGCATTACGGGCGAAGTCGATCAGCCCCAGCCGATCCTCCGCGGGCATGTCCTTGGCTGCCGCTGCCACGTACTGCATCTGGAACTCTTCGCGCTCCCGCACGCTGTACGATCGGTCCATCAGAAACAGCACGGTCAGGTCGTCGTTGAGTAGGACGCGCTGTATGCCCGCAAGACAGCTCGCCATCAGGATGATCACCAGGCTGCGCGCTGCCAACGCCAGACCGCGCCTTAGACGGTCGAGCCCCGCGAGACTTCGCACCGAGGCGATAGTCAACAAGGGTACGAGCAGGCACAGCCATAACCACGACGGCTCTTCAAAGTCGACCGTCAGAGACACCAGGGCCATCATCATGGCTTGAGGATTTGCACCCGGCTATTAAGTGAGTCCACAATGTACACGTACCCATTGGCTCCTTCTGCTGCCCCCCACGGACCTGATAGCTCACCAAGCCTGCGCCCGCTGCTGCCCCACACTCGCAGAGATCGACCCTCTTTGGAAAACCATTGCAGGCGGTCGCCCCCATACTCGCAGACGAGAATACTCCCGTCAGCCAGAGCATCCACGTCGTAGGGGTAGCGCATTTCACCAGGTTCGCGCCCGAACCGTCCGACGGTGCCTAGCACCTCACCTTCCAGGGAGAAACGCACAAGCCGATGATTGCACGCGTCAGCCACCCAAAGTGTCCCCTCGTCATCTATGTCGATCCCCGCTGGACGGCTCAGACGCTTGCCGTTGATCGGCTGGTCACCAATTGCTGCGACGAAGCGCAGGTCGGGTGACCATTTCGTGATCCTGTCGTTTGCGTGGTATTCGCTGACATAGATGAAGCCGTCCTTATCGACGGCGACGTCGGTGGGCAACTCGAACTCCCCGTCCCCTGTACCCTCGGAACCGAAGGACGCAGCGACCTTGCCAAACTGATCGTAAACCAGCACCCGGTGATAGTGCGTGTCTGCTACGAGTATGCGTCCGTCGTGATCCACGGTGAGCCCAACGGGCTTGCCCAGGTCGGTCTCCGGCATTTGCCAGGCGACCTCAAACGTGCCCTCCGCCGAGAACCGTTGCACTCTGCCCGCCTTGTCCACCACGAGCACGGAACCACCGGGGTCGGCCGCTATCGCACGTGGGTAGCAGAACGCTCCTGGTCCGAGCCCCACCTTACCGAACGCACCTACCACCCCGTTTGGGGTCAGGCTGGGCGGATCGCATCCTATGAGAACCACGATCGCGACTGCTCCAAGCCTCGGTACCGTTCGCGGTGAAACGACTGCATCGTACGCATCGCGGAGCGGATGACGCCGGTTCTTGACGCGGTTGGGCCCAGGTGAGAGCGTCGACCATCGCTTCATGGCGGCTCGTTGGACTTGCGTTTGCTCGGGTGCGTATCGGGATTGTCGAGGGGCGCCTCCGCCTTCAAGCGATCGACGGTTGAGAAGTAGGTCTTGACCGCCTTCTGGTACTGCCGTGGAACGCGGTCGCGGTTGATGCGATCGCTCGCGTCTCGCTCAGCCGCTGTAATGATCTCCGCGAATCGAGATGAGGCGTCACCCTTGACTTGTTCCGCATCGACCAGGAAATGACCAATGATTGCCCCCCTGCCTGTGTGGACTTTAGCACGCTTCGTCTTGAAACTCACATCGGTGGTCTCCTCCGGAGCCAGTCCGCCACTGCCTTGCCCGAACCCACCCGGTCTCCCCGACCCCGGCCGAATGCCGGTGCCCCGGCAGCGTCCGCATGGCTGCCCACCCACCTGTCCCCTGCCACGGCAGAGGGAGCAGGGGCTGTCGATGGCATTCCGGGTGCTCTGAAGCGCTGCGAGGGTGGCATCGATTTGGTTCACTTCCTGTTCGAGTTGCTCAAGCTGGCTCAACTGGTCTGCCGCCAGGCGGAGGCCCGCAGCTAGTTCAGCTCCCTGCGTTGGCACGGTGGCGAGCGCCCCTCGCCGCATGTACTGTGCAAGCTTGCCGGCGAGGCGTCCGGCCTGCTCCTGTTTGCCCAGTTGCTCCGCGAGCTTCCGTATTTGCTGCTGGCTCCATCCCTTCTTCTCAAGCTCTTCTCTTAGCTGATCCAGATCTCTCTTCTTGAGGTCGTGCAGGAGGCGTTGGATGCGCTCCTTCTTGATGCTCGCCTGCGCCAGCTTCTTCGCCAGCATTTCGTTGTTCGCAGCGCGGTCCAATTGCTTGGCGAGTTCGTCCAGCTTTTTGCTAAGTCCATTGACCAGATCCCTGTCCGCATCTGCCTTCAATGTTGCGAGCTGTTCGCGTAAGGCGTTCATCTCTTCCCGGGCGGCCTTGAAATCACCGGTGGCCAACGCCCTCGCCAGTCTGCGCGTTGGGGCTTGCTCAGACTCAGGCGGTTTCAACCTGCGCATCATTTTCCGCAATGCTTTGACGGTCTCGTAGTCGCCCGCCCTGCGTCGGCTACGCAGGACGTCCGCGAGATGGTCAATCTTCTTGACTGCCTCGTGACGGATGTCGCCAGGGCGCACAAGCGCGCCGGCGTCGGGCTTGACCAGCTTGTCCAGCTCCTCCCGCATCTCCTGCAGCGCCGGGTTGGTCTCCGCCAGACGCCGGACCTCCTCAAGCTTGCGCGCGATGACGGTTTGGGTTTGATCGACCAGCGCCTGCTGCAAGCCTGCATCATCGGCTATCGGTCCTTTGAGCAGACCGGGCCTGACGAGCGTCGCAAGTACGGCGGCGAGGATGGAGACACACGCAAGAGTAAGTTGACGCGGAATGCGCACACGTACGTGTTGACGAGGCGACAATGTCGAGCTGACGCGTTCGGCATCGGCGACGCAGGCGCGGGCGAATGGATCATCCAGCCCGATGCAATAATGTCCACTGCTGAGCCTCTCGCGCAATCCTGCGGCTTCATCGAGTTTTGCCGCCGCCAGGGCCGTATTCTCCCCCGTGGCCACGGTCCAGACCCATGAACTGATGATGGCGGCTGCACCAAAACCAGCGGCGATCCAGAGCGTCTCAATGCGGAGATCGTACAGCCGCTGGACAAGCACGATGATCGCAAACAACCCAGCAGCGCAGCAGACAGTCCACGACACGTTCGTCAGCCAACGGTTAAACCACAACCTGCGCTGCACCGCGCGAATCTGTCGCTCAAGCTGGGTCATACCATCGTCCGCGTATGCGTGGTCGCCTTCTCAGAGGCTTGTCGAGATGGGTGTCCATGTGCGCCCAGTCATTCGTGCCAGGTGAACCACCTAAATGCTATCCCGGAACCGCGTGCAAGACAAATGATTGCTCACGCTTTCCCTGAACCTACCCGGAACGGGTCCACACGTGCCGAGCGCACGTTCAACAACTCCTGGCCAACCGCGAGATGGGGCAACCCGACAGTCGCAGGAGCCACCGCGCCACATTTCATTGCGCTGTCAGACGGGCAGCGGCGTCGTGCGACCATCAACTTCGTTAATAGCCTACCCACCGCGCGGGCGGCGCCTCTCGGCTGTGATGGGCGGACGCGAGCTCCTGCGCTCCGCACACTTGACCGTGCACCACAAGCGGCGCGGTGGCTCTTCCCGTCTGATGTGCGCTACGGGCGTTGCCGGGTAGGCGTCTACACGCACAAACCTACGCACCGGCACCGCAGGCTCATACCGTAGTCATCGACGGCGCCGCGAGCACACGTGGTGAGGCCTTGGGGGTTGCGTTCTCGCGAACCAGACGTCATAGTACGCCCGGCTCGCGAAGAAGGGAGAGCTAATGTCGTCACCCGAGGAGGAACTGCCGGGATGTCTGTGATTGAGGATTTGTTCCGTAAATCTCCTTTTGAACCGCTGCGCTATCACATGAAGTCGGTGATGCAATGCGTGTCGTTCGTCAGACCCATGTTCGAGGCGTTACGCGACGGCAAGTATGAGGTACTGCAGGAGCTTGCTAATAAGGTATTCAGGGCGGAACATGAGGCGGACATCATCAAGGCTGGCATTCGCCAGGCCATCCCCAGGAGATTCTTCCTCCCGGTCTACCGCGGAGACCTGCTGGGATATGTGAAGCTGCAAGACGATATGGCCGATTCCGTCGAGGACATAGCCGTCCTGCTGACGATCAAGCGCCTGGCTTTGCCTTCGGGGTTAGTTGCCGCAACGTTCGAGTACCTGGCCAAAATCGACGACGTGTGTCAGAGAAGCCTCAAGATCACCGACTATCTCCCCACGCTGGTAGAAGGCGACATGGGCGGCGCGGAGGCGGAGCACACGCTCGAGCTGGTCAGCGAACTGGAGAAGGCCGAATGGCAAGCTGACCGACTCCAATACAGTCTGTCGCAGAATCTGTTTGCCCTCGAGGACGAGATGAAACCCACGGACGTGTTCCTCTGGTTCCGTATCTTCGGCGAGCTGGGGCAGCTGGCAAACTTCGCTGAGAAGACCGGCGACCGCCTGCGTCGTATGCTTTCTACCTGAGTGTTGGATCGTTGATGGCCAGCCCAACAATGTGCGGCCTGAAAGCGGCTCCCCTACGCCGATCCACATTGGCTAACCCCGGGCATCGCCTTTGAGGAATGAGTTCTTCGCATGGCGCCGGCTAGTCTGCAATCGCTCTCCCCGTTCCACCTGGTTTGCCTTTTCCTAGCCGTCACGATGTTGCTCTGGGATACTATCGAGGTCGGACGCAACGATGCTGCCAACCTCGTCAACGCCGTCCTCGGTGCACGCGTGCTTAGGCGCCGACAGGCGATCCTCATTGCGGGTGCAGCGGTGGTTGCAGGTGCGTTCTTAAGCTCGAAGGTGATCGATACAGCCCGCAAAGGCATCTTCGACCCGACGGGCCTGAATACGCTGGAGGCGGCGTTGAGTATCTACATATCCGTGTACATCGTCGACACGGTGTTGTACAGCTACTCGGCCTTCGGAATGCCGGTAAGCACGACCGCATGCCTGGTGTTCGAGCTGCTTGGGGCAGCTCTGGCAATCGAGCACTCGACAGTCAACTGGGGTAAGGCTGGCACCGTGGTGGCGGCTATCGTCGTCTCGATCATGCTTTCGGGATTCGCCGCCTTCCTCATCCAACGAGCGGCACGGGGCGCGTTGCGCGATCGGACGGCCAGCCTTGCGCCATTACTGCTTCACGGGGGTTGGATTGGTGGTGGGCTGGCTGCCGGCCTGTTCTACTTCTTGCTCCTCAAGGGCATGAAGCACGTCGCCTGGGTCAAACACTTTAATCAGTGGCTCAACCGGCTTGATGAGAATTCGGGGATGGGTGTCGGGAGCGCTTTTGTCGTGTTCTTCATGTGGGGGGTATTCGCCATCCTCATTCACCTGACTCTCGTCGTATTCCGGAGGCGGGCCGCCAAGCTGTTGTTCCCGACTCTGGCAATCGTTGGCATGGTTGCCATGGCGTTCGCATTCGGGCAGAACGACCTGGCGAATTGCGCCTCACCGGGTCTCAGTGCCCTTGCCCTTATCCGAGCGCAGAACTTGGAGCTGGGGACCAAAGTAAACATTGACTCGTGGATGCTCCTGCTATGCGGGCTGCTTCTCTTCGCCGGGATGACCACGAAGAACGCCGACCGTGTCACCAAGGCTGCGATATCAACCGGGAGCATGGGGGATCGTGTGGCCCTGTGGGCTCCACAGTGGTGCATGGGTTTGGCCGAGAGGGTGCTGGCGGTGCGTAGCAAGGCACCGGCCCTGGCACCGCGCGCAGCGCTGACCGCAACGGGCAAGACGGTCCATTTCGACACCTTGCGGGCCTGCGTGATAATGTCCGTCTCAGCCAGTGTAATTGCAACCGCGAGCAGCTTGGGGCTCCCCGTGTCGACGACGTACGTTGCATTCGCAGCCGTCGTTGCGACGGGGCTTGCGGACCGTATCTTCCAGCGTGGCGATGCGGTTCTGAAGGTTGGGCGGGCGATCTGGGTCGTCACAAGCTGGTTTCTATCAGCCCTCATTGCCGTGGTGGCCACCGGCCTGGTTGCCACAGCACTGCATCAGTTGAGTATCATCGGGGTCGTTGCCTGCGTGTTTGTCAACCTCTGCGTCCGGCAGTTCCTGAAGCGACGAGCGGATGCCCAAGAAAAGCGCGTCGAGGAGGCAGCCGACGAGCGCGCACATCCGGAGTGGTTCGCTCTGGAGGAAGAGGACGCATGACGCGCGGTGGCCGCGGTCGCGAGCTGGTACATGCAGGCTTGACCCGTTTACCCCGTGTGCGTACACTACCTTCGTTACGCGTGCCTTGCCATGTGAGCGCCATCCGGAGCCGGAGTTCACCGTCCCCGCCGGCCGCCGCCGGAAGGAAGTATGCACGCCGAACGCTGCCGGATTGCGCCGACCTCCGCGGGGTGACCACAGGTTGTCGGCTACAATGGGCCAACGGGAGTAGACTACATGCGCGGTGCATCGTACGAGTTTCTGAAGGAGATCCAGGAGACTCCATCACCCTCCGGATTCGAACAGCCGGTGCAGCGCATCGTGCGGAAGTACATCGAGCCGTTCGCGGACGATGTCAAGACGGATGTACATGGCAATGCGATCGCTGCTCTTAATCCCACCGGATCACCCCGAGTGATGCTCGCAGGGCATTGCGATCAAATAGGCATGATGGTCAATTACTTCGATGATAGCGGTTACATATTCTTCAAGCAGGTAGGCGGTATCGACCCATCGGTCGTTCCCGGGTCGCGCGTCGTCGTCCACACCAAGAACGGCCCCATCAACGGAGTCATCGGACGCAAACCGGTTCACACCCTGAAGCCCGAGGAGCGCGGAGCCAAGACGGAACTGCGTGAGATGTGGGTCGACATCGGGACGAAGAGCAAGAAAGAGGCCCAGCAGGTCGCCAGCGTTGGCGATCCGATCACTTTTCACCTTGAGATGGTGCACCTGGGGCAGGACATGGTCTCTTGTCCGGGGTTTGACAACAAGTGCGGCACTTTCGTGATTATGGAGGCCCTGCGCCTCTGCTCCGTCAAGAAGCTGAAGTGCGCTCTGTTCGCTGTCAGTACCGTCCAGGAGGAGATCGGGCTGCGTGGGGCGAAAACCTCTTGCTTCGGGATAGACCCGCACGTTGGGATTGCCGTCGATGTGACGCATGCCACGGATTATCCTGACATCGACAAGCGAGTTAATGGCGACATCAAAGTCGGCGCCGGGCCGGGAATCGCTACCGGACCGAACATAAACCCCGCCCTCGAGAACCTGCTGGTGCGTACCGCCAAGACAAAGCGTATCGCCTACCAGATGGAGGCGGCTCCAAACGCGACCGGGACCGACGCGAACGCGATGGGGGAGGGGTTGCGGAGGGATCTTGCCGGGAAGAATCGGGGGCAGAGGGGGCGTCCGACACGGGTCAGAGGGCCGAGCGACGGCACACGTCGACTCAGCCGATGATGGAAGAGGCGGCCCCCGATCGAATCCCCTTGAGGCGCATCTTCAGTTCGTCGGGGTTCGGGGCCACCTCGTACGCCACCTTGACGTCGATATACTCCGTCGTGATCAAATCGTAAAGGGCCTCCGTGAAGTCCTGCATCCCTTCGTGCGTCGCGCTCTTCAGAACGCTCGACAGGTCCGCGTCCCGCTCTTCGGCGATCAGCTTCCGGACCGACGGGTTGTTGATCATGATCTCCAGGCAAGGCACCCGCGAACGCGAGGGGTGAATCGACGGCAGGAGCTTCTGGCACATGATCGACTTCAGATTAAACACCAGCGACTGACGAACCAACGC
>JBHHXS010000129.1:0-9539 GCA_046757145.1 Phycisphaerae bacterium
AACTCGTTCTGCTCCACGGTCAGTTGCGCGGCGCTCAGTGCAGCTTGGGCAATCTGCTCCGCTGCTGCAGACGCGATGCTCGGAACCGGGTTCAGGAAGTCAGGTATCACAAAGAAATGCCCGTTGGCTGCAAGCACTTCCTTGCCCGCGCTTTGGTGGACCTTCAGGATACCTCCGAAGACCTTCACCCCCGAAAAAACCTGCTGAAACGTCGTGTGAGTCTGACCGAGTCCGCACACTTCAGTGCGCACTTCGGTCAATTCCTTGGCCGGGTCTGAAACCCCGAACACCTGACCGTACTCTTGGAGAAACGCCATCGGCACGGCGCTCGATCGACCAGCGGGAAGAGACACCGATATCGGACCTCCGCCGCGCCCAGCAACGAACGTTGCGTTACCTTGCGAGCCGATCGGGTATACGACCATTCCCTGCGTCTTCGTTTGAACCCGTTCCGCCCGGGCAACGTCAGACGAGATGATAGCCACAACAACACTGCCGAGAATCCACACCGTTTGTGACGAGTGTGAGACACCCTTACCTATGCGTCGGGTATTATGAGACTGCCCCGGATCCTGAGCGTTGTCACCCCACATGTCGGATATCTCCCCTTGTCAACACTCCGAGAGCGTGCGAAAAACCAGGCTGCGTGGCCACGGCGGCGTGTGCATACGCAAAATGCGGTGGAATGTCACGTAGTGCAGCCGATGCGCCCCCATGGACATACAACACCCCTCGACCGACCACGTGTGCACACCCCGCCCTCACCCCAGCGATAACTCAGGTATTGTACATTCTATGCCCGATTATTACCCGTGGGAATACCTTGCGGATTTGCAAAGAAAAACGTGCCACCCATTTCAGGCTCGATAGGGGCGATTTGCATAGGGATGTGCGGGGGGACACGACCGGCCGCCTGGGCGGAGTTCTCACTCGCCTCCGTCCCCGTCGAATACGCGGACCCGGCAACGTCCCCCCTTGCCTCCCACGCAACCCCAGTATGATGCGCCCGGTACCTTGGCCGGTGCACCCAGCCCGGGAAGGCTCCACCGAGTCCAGGTCGGCCACACCAACCGGGGTCGCGCCCTACCCCCTCCGATTCCGTCGAAGCGCGCGAACAGCCTGGGCGACATGCACGCGTCAGCAAAGCACACACAAACGCGGCGCGGCGCACTTTCTTTACAGCCCCACGTTTTCCGCTGCCCGGTTCACAAAGCGTGGCAGACCGGGCGCGTTGTCGCCCGTGGTTGGATCGAGCGACGCAGGGCGCTTAACGCCTACGGCGATGCAGATTGTCAGCCTGTCGAGAATAAACCAAAGCCCGCTGTGACCCGCACGGTGGGTCTGTCGTCAAGCTTCCCTTGTGACATCGTGCAGGCGGACCGGGGCACACCGAACCGGGCGGGAGGCGGTGCACACTCCGACGATGCGAAGAAGACCACCCGGCCCTTGCACTAGAAGACCTCGGGCAATGGGAGCCTGTCAGCAACGCGTCGCCGTTGTCCCGGGAGCACCCTTCGCCCGGTGCCCGCGGCATCGAACGTGGGGAAGACGGCCGATTGCACGGGCCCCTGATTCAGCGTGCTTCCGTCCCTCTATTACCAAGCATAGGCGCAGCCCCAGGCAAAGGCGACGAGCCGGCCAGAAAAAAGTCCTAAAAAACTCTACCTCTCGCCACCCCGCTTGACTTTCGTCCGTAACACTGAGTGTTTGCGGGGCCACCTCTTAACACACATACAGCGCGCCTGGCACTGATCGTGCGCGCCCGGCGGCGTCGACTGATGGATCGGTGCTGTTTACGCTGCGATCGAGACCGGATATGAGTGAACAAGAGGCGTTGAGTTCAGGCAATGTTGCAACGGTATCTGTCGCTCCCGCGCGCCATTCACGTTCTATGCCTTGGCGCCTTTGTCAATCGTGCCGGGGCGTTCCTCGCACCTTTCCTCACCCTGTACCTAAGAGAAGAGTTGAACCTGGGCACCGAGTTCGCCACACGAGCAATGGGCGTCTACGGCTTTGCCGCTATTGCCGCATTCGTCGCCGGCGGGCATTTCGCCGATCAGATCGGCCGGCGTACAGTAATGCTTATCAGTCTGCTGGGCGCGGGAGGCGTGCTCCTGGTCTTCGGGTCACTCACATCGACCTGGAGCATAATAGCAGCTCTGTTTGTCTTCGCCGTTGTCGCTGAGATGTATCGCCCGGCCGCATCCGCAATGATAACAGACCTTGTCGCTTCGGAACGCCGCGCGGAGGCGTTCGGGCTGATGTACGTGGCAATCAACCTCGGGTTCGCCGTCGCCACTTCCGTGGGTGGCATCCTGGCGCGCCACTCCTTCCAGTGGTTGTTCCGGGGCGACGCCGCCACAGCCTTCATCTACGCTGTTATCATCTTCCTGACGATACGTGAGACACTTCCCCGCCGTCGAGAGAGGAAGCTGCAACGGGGGCCGGTAGCGCTCAGCGACGCCGAGGACCGCCGGACTGCGGAGCAAGTGGCACCGGCCAACGCCGTCCGGACAATCCTGACGGACAAGACTTTCGTCGTATGCTGGCTCGGATCGTTCTTCCTCGCCGCCATGTTCATGCAGGCGCTGTCCACGTTTCCCCTCTACGTTAAGAACTTGGGTATGGGCTCCGACATATACGGGCGGATAATCGCCATCAACGGCGTCATGATCGTCTTCCTGCAATTGCCGACCACCGCGATTGTCGCCCGGTTCCATCGTGGAACGATGCTTACGCTCTCAGCAGTTGTAATGACTGCCGGCTTTGCCCTTACCGCGGTCGCGACCACCGCCTGGCAACTGGCCCTTACCGTAGTCATCTGGACCACCGGCGAGATGATGAATGCCCCACTGATGTCAGCGGTTGTCAGCGACCTGGCCCCCTCACGTCTGCGCGGGCGCTACATGGGCGCGTATGCAATCTGCTTCTCCGTCGCGATGATGATCGGCGCTCCACTCGGCGGTATTGTCCTCGACAACCCGGGCGGAACCTGCCTGTGGCTCGGCAGCGCCGGCGCCGGGTTGATGGCCAGCATTGCATACTGGTGCATACGCAATCGCGTAACTCAGCACGCGAGCCCCGCGCCTGTATAAGGCGCTGGCACAAGGGCGCAGCAGGGGTCACCAAGGCACAACTGACCGCCGCCCACCCGACGCCGTCGCCCGGGCTCAACTCCCGCTCTTGGCAACACGCTCAGCCGGCGATTTGTAGTTCGTCACACCATGCGTCTGCCAGACGCGCCCGTCAAAGGTGGTGCATGACGCAGACGACTTGTAGAAGTCGATCTTCTGAGCGACCGGCCCGAGCTTCATCAGTAGCTGCAGCACCTTGCTCAACATCTGTTGTCCCTGTGGATCGGGGATAGCCATGGCAGCCATGCCGCCCATCATCCCTACCGCCCCGACAACCTCCGAGATCTCCTGCCCGAGCGTGCGCATGTCAGTCAACGACATCGATCGGAACGCTCCGTTCGGTAGAACGGCCTCGTCCATAGCCTGCGAGTTCTTCTTGACGTTGGGATGTTCGCCCGCCGCGGTCGCGAGACATAGAGCAACCGCGTCGGCAGAGGTGCCGAAGATCGCGTACCCGCCGGATACGCCCAAGACCGCAGGCTGGGGTTGCATTCCGATGGTCACGCTGTGAAAGCCGGGCAGCTTCTCATGTGTCGCAGGCGAGGACTGAATCGCCAACATGGCCAACATGGGGTTCTGCTGCACTGCCTCCTGCAAACCGGTCGAAAGGGCGTTGAGCGCAGCCGCTAGCTTCTCGCGGGCTGTCTCTTCGTTGGCCACCTTGAGCATAGCCACCGTGGCAGTGCCCATCGGCTGCTGCACCGTCATTTGGATCAACTCGCTGTCGATCCAGGCGAGCAGGTCCTTCTTCACGTTGAACCCGACTTCCTCCTGTACCGCCTCCCACTTCGTCAGTATCTCCTGCCCTTTGGGACCCACCTGCCGGATCGTATCCTCAATGAACCCGTACAGAGCGTTGAGGTCTACACCTGCGTTCACAGAGAAGGAAATCGTTTCCTTCGGCAAATAGCGTTCGAAGTTGGTCAACGGCTGACGGCGCCCGAACACGCTGTAGAACGGTTTGTCGGAGGCGTCGGCGACCAGAACGGTGTTGCAGTCGGAATGCGTCGAATACCCCTCGGTGTGCTCGACCGAGGCTACATAATCGATTAGACCTGGCACGTCCATGAGTCGCTTTACCAGCCTGTCCACCACCCCGATCCAGTCGCGCTTCTCCGAGCTCTGCGCCGCCGCAAGCTCCTTCGCTTTTGCAAGCGCTGCGGTGTACCGCGCGTCGCCGCGCAAACTGTCAAGGTCAGTGTCCTCTGCAATGTGCGAAGGGGAATAGAAGCCTGCATCGACGGACTTCTCCAGCCAGGTAAGAGCGTCATCCTTCGCCCCCAGGAGGGCATTGAAGCAGGCGAGGTTGTACATGACGGTGGAATTATCCGCGGCAAGCTCGTGTGCCTTTTGCATGTAGCCCAGAGCCTGCTTGTAATCCTTTGACTTGTATGCGATGTGCGCCTTCGACGCCAGCTCCTTCGCCTCCGGGCTTAGAGGCTGATCGCGCCTGACATCACCGATATCCGACTTGACCTCCGCCAGCACGAAGTCAACCAGACCGTGAACCGACCGCAGGAGCATCTGCATGTCGAAGAAGCTCATCATGTCCTCGGCCGGCGGGAGTTTCTCGAACGCCTGCTTGAAACGTGGGCTCTCACCCAACGCCCTCTTCAACCCCTTACCGTTTACCAGGTTAAGAACGTCCTCCAGAATGGGCTCTCCCAGCGTGATGATGATCATCTCGCCGTGCGAGGCTACCGACAGCGACATCGCCGGCCCGACCTCCGGAGACATCAATGTCGCCACCTTGGCACCCATGCGCGGCGCCGTGTTGACCTTCAACACCTCTGTGTCGGCGGCCTTGTTTACTTCCGCGACGATTTCGCGGAGGATCGCTACGAGTCCCTCGTAGTTCTTGGCCGCGGTCCCTTCTGCCCCGCGGATGAGCCAGACAATATCGGGAGGGCGCGCGGATACCCCCGAACCCCCCGACTCAGGCAGGCTAATCCGTTCGGCAAAAGCCGCTTCACCGCGTTTTAGCCCTGAGAAATCCACCCCCTCGAGCAGCCGCTTCGCCTTCTCCTTCAGACGGTCGACCTCGGCCCGCTGCGAGTCGCCCAGGAGCGAACCGACCAGCGCCATCGCGTCCTCGCCCACACCCGTCTCCTTGAGCGCAGCAATCACCTCACCCCAGTACTCCTCCACGAAGGCCCGCTCAGGGTTGTGCTGCACCGCAGTGAAAATAAACACATCGTCCGGAACCACTGAGGTCAGCGTGAATCCCTCCCGTGCGAGCGCCGCCGGCGTCAACAGACCGCCGATTAGGGAGATGGCGAGCCCCGCAATCCGGTAGTCGTGAGTCCTCTTCATCACATTATTCCTTCTTCGCAACGGCGCGGTTTGTTCAAGCGCCTGAGCCGACTCATCAGAACCCATGTACGGACTCCCTCCTGCCACCGATACTATATCGCCCGTCGAACCGCAGCTCAATTCACGCGTGCTCAGTGGAAACAACTTCTTACACCGCCCCTGTTCACCTCCGCTCCGTCGTGGAATGTCGCTTTCTGTAATGGCGCAGGCACGACCTTGATCGCCGCGCGCAATCGCATTGTGTCGTCAGTCACCTTTCCTCGGATGTGGTATTGCTCGTCAGGGTGGGCGCACCGCGCGTAATCATCAAGTAAACGCAGTGCGCCCCCCGCTCGTCGATCTGGTCCAGGAGCTTCACGCAGCCCTGTCGGCACGCTGCTGCGCCCCGCGCCGACGAAGCACAAGCGTCACATTTCCACAGCGTCTCCTGAACAACTGCGGACGATTCGGCGCCGGGATCCGGTCCACAAGTACAACTGCACGCTGGTCATACGCCTGATCGCTTGCGCCGCCGGCTCGGAGAGACGGCACGTCGTCGCGCACGATCGATCGTATGGGTAACACCCGCGTTCGCCCCACCGCTCAACTCTTTGCGCGAAGCATGCCGCGGAAGCGACGCCGTCCGGTGGCATCGCGAACTGTCCATGCTCCAGAAAACGCCCGTCTCCCGGGGCATAGTGGACCTAGCTGTTGCTAAGAAGATCTACCCGTGGCGACATTGGCTTGCATGTATGCCTCACGGGCGAGTACCCGCACGCACGATCCGGTTGCGCCGCGCCCATGTACGAACCGGCCGTCGACTTACGCCGGCGGCCGGTTTCACATAGTCGGAGCCGCATTAGCAGCCCGGCTCACAACAAATCCAGAAGAATCTGCGTCACCTTCCTAGGTACTAGTTCCTCCAGTCGCTTGCGCAGCCCTCGTCAGACGGGCGACCTCCGCCACCACCCCAGAACAGGCCCGTCAGAATCGGTTCCTGAGGCAGAGTGTCCTTCTGCCACCCGTTGCCGCGGACGATGATGCACCGTTCCTGCTCTTGCTTCCGTATATCTTCAAGACTGTCGCCGTAGATGATCTCCGTGCGATAGTGCAGGTAATACCCATCGGTATCCTCGGTACCCTCGATCAGCACCTTCTGCGTTGAGGCATGTCCATCCACGAACGCACGGTTGTATGTCCAGTCCTGCCCGTGCCACCCCGCAATGGCCTTTGTCGGGCCCGGGTCAACCCCGGGCTGAATGAAATCGCAATTCTCTTTGCGCGCCGCCCACGCCCAGCGACCTATGTTCTCCTCGTAGTAGAGTGTTCTAGCCGGCGTCGGAACCCGCGATGTGGGCCTCATGTAGGGCGAGTTGCTCCGCACCACCCCACCGCCAACATAAGACGTCATGAACACATTGGCTGAGTAGCTGTTCCCAAAATGGTCATAGGATGAGCGATCGGGGTGGTTGATCCAATCCATACAGTGCGCCCCACGCGGAGGTCCATCGTCCGCCGGACACTTGTACAGGTCGAGCTCCAGCTTCGTGTCTGCCAACGCTCCCAGCGGGTCCCAGTCCGGGTACCGGAAATCCTTGAACCCGCTTGGGTAGAGAATATCATTCATCGGACGCGTGGACGGTCCGAAGCCGGCCCGTGTGCCGTACTTGGAGGTAATGTACGCCTCCGGGCCTTCACAAGGCCCGGGAACGAAGCACGGATCACCGATACCGGACTTCCCGCCCCACTCGTAGGCACCGACGAATGTTGGATTGTTCTTGTCCTGATAAAACTGAAGCGAGTGGACCGGAATCCCCCACCCGCTCGGATCGTCCGCCTCGTACACCCGGCTGCTCGTCGCAATTCCTTTGATATGCGACAGGCACGCAGATTGTTTCGACTGTGCGCGCGCATTCTCCAGCGACGGGAGAAGAATCGAGATGAGCAGCGCTATGATCGCAATCACCACCAGCAGCTCGATCAAAGTAAACGCGGCGCGAGCGCTCTTACCGCGCCAAACACTCGAATTCACGTTGCTCATATTACTATCCTCCAACCACCCAAATATCCCATATCAACGATCAATTTGCACAATACACCTTTACTGAACGCGATCCGCGCCGTCGGTGCAGGTTGTCGATCCGGCTCGCCAGCAGCTCCACGCAGAATGCAGGCAGCATCCCATCGCCGCCCAACATTGGTCCGAGCGCCCACAGCGCCGGCGCCACCAATGCCCTTGGGCGACCACGGGTGAGAACCCGCCGGCCACCGACCGTGACGTTCCGCTACGAGCTCTCCATCATCTGAAACACCGCTCAGCGGCCAACGGCGTGTGAAAACCGGCATTTTATTATTGTCCTACCGACCCCGCCCTACGCTATGATTGCGTAGCGGGCGCCGTTTTGTGTGCGATCCCGGCACGAGCACTATCCGTAAGAGCTATGGTTATCGTTGGCTTGTTGGGCGTCAAGCGATGAGCTGTAACCTCACTGAGCAGGAGCTCTGGAGCTGGATCGACAGTGAGGCGCCCGAAGCGGATGCGCATTTGGCCGTCTGCCCCTCGTGTCGCGCTCGAGCGGCAGAACTCGAGGCCGGCATCCAGGCTTTCGCGACGGCCTCGACCCCCAAAAGCCCACCTCTACCGACGCGCATAGGCAGCTACAGCATACGGCGAAAGCTCGCGGAAGGTGGAATGGGCATAGTCTACGAAGGCGAGCAGCAGACGCCCAAGCGCCTGGTTGCAATCAAGGTCGTCCGCGGAGGACAGTACGTAGATGAATACCGCGTGCGCCTGTTCCAGCGTGAGGTCCAAACGCTGGCGCGTCTCAAGCACCCCGCGATCGGGGCGATCTTCGAAGCCGGGCGCACCGAGGACGGACAACATTTCTTCGCCATGGAGCTGGTCCATGGTGTGCGCCTCAACGATTATGTAAAAGACCAACAAGTCCCACGAGAAACCAGGCTGCGACTGTTCTGCCGGATTTGCGACGCCATCAACTACGCTCATCAGCGTGGGGTCATCCACCGCGACCTGAAACCCACCAATGTGCTCGTCGACCCCGACGGTAACCCTAAGATTCTGGATTTCGGGCTTGCACGCATCACCGACCCAGACGCAGCCCTTACGACGACCGGTACGGAAGTCGGCAGGATCATGGGCACTTTGCCCTATATGAGCCCCGAAGAGGCGCGCGGAAGCGTAGACGAGATCGACGTTAGAAGTGACGTCTACTCACTGGGCGTCATTCTTTATGAGCTGCTTACAGACCGCCTGCCCTATACGGTGAGTCGTAACGCCCTGCACGAGGCGGTCCGTGTCATCTGCGAAGAGCCCCCGTGCAGACCGACCGCCATCGACCGCACCCTCCGAGGCGACCTTGAGACAATCGTTCTGAAAGCGTTGGAGAAGGAGCGCGGACGACGATACCAGAGCAGCGGAGCACTGTCGGAGGACATTCACCGATACCTGACGGACAAACCAATACTGGCGCGCCGCGCCAGCGTGCTTTATCAGGCTCGCAAGTTCGTGGCGCGACACCGGCTCGTGTTCACGTTCTCTGCGATTCTGCTTCTGATCGTCTGCGGAGTGGCGCTGTGGGTAAACCGCATGACAGCGGAGCTGCAGGAGATGACGCAGATGAGGGCCAAGCTGCAGACCCTGCGGACTGCGGTGGACGCCAACGACATGGCCCACTTGCTGCACGATCTTGGGAGATACGACAAGGCTGAGCCAAAATACCGCGAAGCCATGGCGATCTTCCACAGGCAAGGCCACTACGGGGCACTCGGGGAGACAATGCTCGCGCTGGGGGCTCTGCTGGTCGCGCGCGAGGACGCCACCAACGAGGACTACATCGAGGCAGAGACGCTGATCCTCAATGGCATCGAACTGCTGGAGAGCGAGAACACCCGTTGGGACGAGGATGCGCGCAACAGTGTGGAAGCGGCGCTGGAGAGCGTGCGCATGCTATACGGGCCCGATAACTGGGATTTGCCGGAGGAACTCGCACAGGTGGAGACCAGGATCGCAACTATGCGAGCAGCGCATAAAGCACCTGGGGCTGGCGAGGGCGGTCCCACCAGCCATCCAGCACACCCGGATGAGCCCCATAC
>JBHHXS010000130.1:0-9471 GCA_046757145.1 Phycisphaerae bacterium
CGCCCCCCTCCGGGGGGCTTCCCAAAGCCACCCGCTCTGCGGGTGGTTGATTACTCCGTACCGCTTTTCATGCCTGTCGCTGCGGGGTCTCCTATCCGATGGCGCGTTGCAGGACAAGGGTCGCCAGGGCCGGTTACGTGTGCAGGGATTTCTTAGACCGTGAGGTTGTAATACGAGGCGATCAGGTGATCGCGTGAGCTTGGCGTCCGATTGCAAGCGCGCCGAAACGCTGCGCGCTGTGATTCACATCGCTCCTTTCGCCGTAAGTTACTACGACGAGAAAGGTTGCCGAACATCGACAGAAATCCCGACTCAGCCTACAATATATGGGTGCTTCCAGTTGACGATATCCCAGGGATGGAGTATCGTTGGGACTACTGGCTTGTGACAGCAGTCATGTGACGTCGCCTCTGCGGCGTCGAGTTGTGTGGTCGGCCGAAGAATGCCCAGCGAAGCGGACAGGATCTCGAAGGTTGCGGCGGGAGGGGTAGGCGTAGCGGGCATGACCGCAGGTGGGGCCGGCGGGTGTTCTGTTAATTCTCTTATCTATTATTGCAAGCTATCCCGGTTAAACACCGGTGGAGGCGCAGTGAAGTCATGTCGGAAGCAGTAGTAAAGGATCGTGGTTTGAGTGTTACGGATGACACGCGGCAGTCGAGCTCCCGTTTCTCTGAGAACGGGCTGCGCGTCCTTCAGGCGCGCTACCTGAAGAAGGACGAGCAAGGACGGTGTACGGAGTCGCCAAGAGACATGTTTCGGCGGGTTGCCCGGGCTGTGGCCGAGGCCGAGACCATTTATGACTCCGACCCCGAAGTCCGCAGCGAGTGGGAGGATCGGTTCTACTCGTTGATGGTGAGCAGGCGCTTCATGCCCAACAGCCCCACTCTTATGAATGCGGGGCGTGAGATGGGCATGTTGAGCGCCTGTTTCGTCCTCCCCATCGGAGACAGCATCGATGAGATTTTCGACTCCATCAAACACACGGCTCTGATTCAGAAAGCCGGTGGCGGAACCGGCTTCGCTTTCGACCGCCTGCGCCCCACCGGTGACTATATTAGCAGTTCGGGCGGTACGACGAGCGGCCCGATCTCCTTCTGGAGGGCGTTCAGCGAGGCGACCAACGCGATTCAGCAAGGGGCGTTTCGCCGTGGAGCCAACATGGGGATGATGAGCATTCATCATCCGGATATCTTGAAGTTCCTCAACGCAAAAGAAGACCTTGCGCAGTTCACGAATTACAACATCTCCGTCAAGATCTCCGACGAGTGGATGGAGGCGCTCCTGCATGCTCCCGAGCACCCGCACGTTGTAATCAACCCACGCACGGGCAAACGGTATCTCATGCCCAAGCCGTTAAAACCGTGGGAATACGATATCCGATCTCTCGTGGGACTGCCGGAAAGCGGCGCGCTTCCCGATGGGCAGTTCTACACGCGCTGGGACATATGGGAAATAATCTTAAACAACGCCCACCGGACCGGGGAACCCGGCGTCGTTTACATCGACCGCATCAACCAGGCCAATCCGACGCCTCACATCGGGCGGATAGAGGCGACGAACCCGTGCGGCGAGCAGCCTTTGCTTCCGTACGAGGCGTGCAACCTGGGCAGCGTCAATCTCGCACAGTTCGTGGTGCCCGGCGAGGACGGCAACCTGGAGGTGGACTGGTGCGGGCTACGTGAGGCGGTCCATCAATGCACACGGTTTCTGGACGACGTCATTGACGTGAACAAATACCCCCTGCCGCAGATCGACGAGATTTGCAAGGCGAACCGTAAAATCGGACTGGGCATTATGGGCTTCGCAGACGCGCTGTACATGATGGGCGTACCCTACAACAGCGAAGAGGGTGTCGCGTGGGGTGAGCGCTTCATGAAGTTCGTGGATGATGAATCTCATAATTACAGCGAGCGGCTGGCTCACGAGAGAGGCTGTTTTCCCAATTGGGAGGGCAGCGTTTACGATACGAAACACCATAGGCCGATGCGCAATGCAACGTGCACAACCGTTGCGCCGACGGGCACAATCAGCATTATCGCTGGGTGTTCCGGCGGGATCGAGCCTATGTACAGCCTCGCCTTCTATCGCAACGTCCTGCGCGATCAGGACAAGGGTGAGATGCCGATGGTCGAGATCAACCCGATCTTCGCGACCGTCGCATGTGAGCGCGGCTTCCTAAGCGAGGGATTGATGGAGCGGATTGCCACGGAAGGCACCCTCGCTCACATAGACGAGGTGCCCAATGACATCAAGCAGGTGTTCGTTTGTGCTCACGACATCACTCCCGAGTGGCACATACGCATGCAAGCAGCCTTCCAAAAGCACTGTGACGCGTCCATCTCAAAGACCATCAACTTCCCCGAGCAGGCGACCGTCGAGGACGTGGCGGAGATCTACAGGCTTGCCTACGAGCTGGGCTGCAAGGGGGTGACCGTCTATCGTAACGGGTGCCGGAACCTGCAACCCATGGCTCTCAAAGGTACTATGCGTGCCCCCGCGGACTCGCCCGGTGAATGCGGACCGACCGGGCCCGCGAAGTCGTTGGAGCCCGCCATCCTGCCGGAAATCTCGGCGGGCATCCGCGTGCGGCAGCTCACGCCGTTCGGCAACATGCACATCAACATCACCGTCGATCCGAGCGCTGAGCGCGAACTCGAAGTGTTCGCCCAGCTCGGCAAGGGCGGGGATCTGGCCAACAGCGACCTGGAGGCAATCTGCCGTATGATCAGCTTGTGGCTTCGCTCAGGGGGAAGCCTGGGAAAGGTCGTGCGCCAGCTTCTTTCGATCGGGTCGAGCCTGCAGCTCCACACCAAGGAGGGCAAGATCATGAGCCTTGGGGATGGACTCGCCCGCGGGCTGAAGCGCTATATGCACGCAAAAGCGGAGCGCGGTCTAAGGGCACTTCTCGTCGGCGACGCTCCAGCGGGTGGTTCGGAAGAGTCGCGTAGCAGCACTGGTGCGCGGGGCAATGGCAAGGGCGGAAACGGCGGGCCGTATCAGCATCGGGCGCAGGCGGACGGCGTATCCTCCAGCCCGCCCGCGGCGCTTCCTCGGTCAGAAGTTAATGGTTTCCAGTGGCAGCAGACACAATACAAGGTGGTCTGCCCAGATTGTCAAGGGCAGCTTCGTTTTGGCGAAGGTTGTGTATTCTGTGATGCATGCGGCTTCTCGAAGTGCTGAGAGCCGACGATGTCCGGTAAAAAATAAGTTTCTCGTGCTGACTTCTGCAGTGGAGCTGCTAGAATAATTCGGGGTTGGACGCAAGCTCGCGGGTTGGCTCTGCCGATAAGGCTGAATGCCGGTGAGGGTGTGCCGGCATCGCCGGACGGCGAATTCATCAGGATCATTGAGGGGCGCGAGTACGGCGGGCCTGTCTCGGCCCGCGATGGGTGGTTGTAAATCGGCTTCTTTCCCCTCCGGAAAGCACCGTTTCGCTCTAGGGCGAGCGGTGCTTTCTTATTACCGGCCCAGCCCAGCGGCGTGTAACCCGTCATTTGATGCGCGAGGCGTGTAGGCGGCCGCTACCCGGTCCAGGAGCGGACACACACCCCGACACGGGCAGTTCCGGCGACGCCCTACGTCGCTTCGCGCGCTACGCAATGTTGGCCAAGACTTGCGTTTTCCGTTTGGCAAGGATACCCTTGGCCGCTCTACGCGCAGCAGCTATACTTGCGCGATTCGGGTGGGTGACCGGCAGCATGGAGCGTGCGTAGCGCAGCGGCCGGGCCCTGTGGAGAAGATCGTGGCAGTGCGTTTAAGACTCAAGCGGATTGGCCGTCGACACCACCCGGTCTACAGGCTGGCGGCATTGGATCGTCGCCGGGCGCGGGATAGCAAGGTTATCGAGGAGCTCGGCTCTTACGATCCGCTCAACTCTGACGCAGATCGCCAGGTCGTGCTTAATCGGGAGCGCATAGAGTACTGGCTCAGCGTTGGCGCCCAGCCGAGTGACACGGTACGTAGGATCCTCGAGAAGCAGGGTATCATCCCTCAAGCCAACCCCGCATCATTCCAGGCTTCTTAACGTGCATGTGGATCGATCTACTGACACTTTTTCCGGAGGTGTTCGAGCCCTACTTGGCGGCTAGCATAGTGGGTCGGGCGATCTCCCGTGGCATCGTCACCGTCCGCTGCACGGGCTACCGGGGTTTTGCGCACGATAGGCATCGCAGCGTGGACGACCGACCTTTCGGCGGGGGACCGGGGATGGTGTTGAGCTGCGGACCAGTGTACGAGGCACTGGGGCATGTGGAATCTCAGCGCCGTGGTACACCGGTGCGGATCTTGCTGACCCCACAAGGCACGCGGCTGACGCAGAAGCTAGTAGCTGAGCTGGCGAACGAACAGTGGATCGTCATGCTGTGCGGACGCTACGAAGGCTTCGACGAGCGCATCCGGTTGGGGATAGGCGCTCGTGAGATTTCCATAGGCGACTACGTGTTATCGGGAGGTGAGCCGGCAGCGATAGTGCTGATTGACGCGCTTGTGCGTCTATTGCCGGGGGCGTTAGGCGACGAGGAGTCAGCATCCAGCGACTCGTTCTCAAGCGGCCTGTTGGAGTATCCGCAATACACGCGTCCGCGCGTGTTCAGGGGTATGAAGGTGCCGGAGGTACTGCTGTCCGGCGATCATGAACAGATTGCTGCCTGGCGTGCTGAACAAGCGCGGGTTCGCACGGCTTCCCGGCGACCCGATCTACTGGTGCCGCCAGACGAGGAGGCGTGATCGACACGCGGCTTGATCCGGCGTTTTTCGGACAGTTTTGGCGGCCGTTTTGTGCGGCGAGCGCCACACTATGGGAGGAGTATCACGATGAGTTCGCCGCTGATTCAGCTAGTCCAAAAACCGTATCTGAAGGCAAATCCGCCCAGTTTCCGCGTGGGTGACACGGTCGACGTCCATTGTCGCATCGTCGAAGGGGACAAGGAGAGGATCCAGATCTTCAACGGGGTGGTTATTGCTCGCGGAGGCCACGGCATCGACGCATCCTTTACGGTTCGCCGAATCGTGAATAACGAAGGGGTGGAGCGCAAGTTCCTTCTACACTCCCCCAATGTGAGCACCGTCAAGGTGAAGCGGCGAGGCAAGGTGCGCCGGGCTAAGCTATTCTACCTGCGCCACCGGGTAGGAAAGGCACGCAAGCTACGTGAACTTCGCATCCATCAAAAGAAGACTAAACGACCTGAGCTTGCCGTTTCGACCGTCTGACCAAAGACAGCGTCTCGGTAGACGAGGTGAGCGCCTGGTCGCCCGCTATTTACAGAGACGCCGTCACAAGATCCTCGCACGCAACTACCGCTGTGACATGGGAGAGATCGATCTTATCTCGGCGGACGGGGACACAATCGTGTTCGTCGAGATCAAGACGCGTTCGAGCAGGGAGTTGCAGGACCCGCAGGAGACGATAGGCTCAGCCAAATGGCGGCGGGTGGAGCGGGCCGCACGCCATTTTCTGGCATCGTGTGACGGCGCCGGTCATCCATGCCGCTTCGACTTCGTCTCTGTCGTCTGGCCGCCACACGGATCGCCCGAGATCGAGCATGTGGAGGACGCGTTTCAGCCACGGCGATCTTAGACGGCGTCCCGGAAGTGAGTCAGACCCGCTATCGAACTGTTATATGGGATTAGTAGATTCGCATGCGCACCTGACGGCCCCGGAGCTACGAGGGCAAGTGGCGGACGTGCTTGCCCGCTGCAGCCAGGCGGGCGTCGAGACGGTCATCACGGTAGGCACAGACCTTGCAGACAGCAAGGCGGCTTTGTCGCTGGCGGTGCAGTACCCCGGCCGTGTGTGTGCAGCGGTTGGAGTCCATCCACATGAGGCAGGTAAGGTCGGCAACGCCGAGCTCGTTGCCGTTTCGCGTCTCTGGGAACGGCCGGAGGTCGTGGCGGTCGGGGAGATCGGGCTCGACTACCACTATGACTTCTGCGAGCGGGAAAAGCAGCAGTGGGTCTTCGCGCGGCAACTGGAGCTAGCGAGCGACCTGGATCGGCCAATAATAATCCATGCTCGCGAAGCACTGGACGACGTGATCAGCTTGCTGCTGGAGAAGGGGTATAAGCAGCGGCGTGTTGTGTTCCACTGCTTCTCGGGTACGCGGGAGAGCGCATCGCGCATAGCGGAGCACGGGTGGCGCGTCTCGTTCACCGGGATGATCACATTTCGCCAGTCGTCCGAGCTGAAGCAGATCGCGAAGTCCTGCCCGTCGTATAAGCTTATGATCGAGACCGATTCTCCGTATCTTTCTCCGGAGCCTGTGCGGAACAGACGCCCGAATGAGCCCGCGCTGCTGATCCATACCGTACGGTTCCTCGCCGACCTTCGCGGTGTGCCCTACGACACGCTCGTCAAGCAGACCGCGCACAACACACGCATGTTTTTCGACATACCGGGTCCGCCCGGATCGACGAACGAGCAGCTGGGTAACGGGCTGACAGACAAATGATGTCGGCCCGATCCTCGATCCGGTGCGCTTAGGTCGAGGTGGGTAGCGGCCCGTTGCCGGCCGGCACCTCGCGACGTCGGTTCCCCCCCCCCGCCCCGCGATCAGCCCTGCGTGCCTGTGGGGCATAGCTTCAACGCCTGGTGGACCGGTCGTGCAGCGGTGGCTGTTTATCGACGGAGTAGGACGATGCAAAGCCAGCCCGCTGGACGTACGACGGCGTCGCGGGGCCTGCGTCATAGCGGGCGTGTACGAGACGGCTATCATGTAAGCAGTTGGCCGGCGTGGTCTCATGGTCATGGCGGCGCAACACGACGCAGGGCGATGACAGACGATACGCACGACACTCGAGATGACGGCGTGAGCGAGCCGGTGCCGCCCACCACGTCCGACGACGATCTGCTGGCCAGAGCGAGGCACGCGATGGAGCCGACCACCCACGCAGGTGCCGGCGCGCGACCATCGCATCCTGACAGGATAGGCCAGTACCGCATCATATCCGTCCTCGGGGTTGGAGGGATGGGGACGGTATACGAGGCTGAGCAGCACCGCCCGCAACGAGCTGTTGCGCTCAAGGTGGTGCGCGGAGGACGTTACGTCGACGAGCATTACATACGCCTGTTCGATCGCGAAGCACAGACGCTAGCCCGGCTACGCCACCCGGCTATAGCACCGATCTACGAGGCGGGGTGCACGGAAGACGGACAGCACTTCTTCGCAATGGAACTGGTGCGTGGGCAGGCGTTGAACGCCTCGCTCCACATGCGGCAATACGATCGGCGTGCCCGTCTGCAATTGTTCTGCAAGATCTGTGAGGCGATCAATTACGCTCACCAGCGCGGAGTGATCCACCGGGATCTAAAACCGTCGAATATACTGATCGACTCCGACGGGAATCCAAAGATCCTCGATTTCGGCCTCGCGAAGATCACGGAGTCCGACATAGCGGTGACGATGGTCATCACTGATGCCGGGTTGATTCAGGGGACGCTGGCATACATGAGTCCCGAGCAGGCCCGCGGGAATCCGGACGAAATCGACGTTCGCAGCGACGTTTATTCTCTTGGAGTGATTCTCTACGAGCTGGTTACGGAGCGTCTGCCCTACGAGATGCGTGAGTCGGCGCTGCATGAAGCGGTGCGAACGGTGTGCGAGGCTTCTCCGGTGAGGCCAGGCACGCTTGACCGCAGCTTGAGAGGTGATCTTGAGACGATAATCCTCAAGGCACTAGCGAAAGAGCCCGCACTGCGCTACGGCAGTGCAGCTGCATTGGGTGATGACGTTGAGCGTTATCTAACGCATCAGCCCATCCTCGCCACTCCTCCAAGCTCGTTCTATCAGTTCCGCAAGCTGGTTGCGCGACACAAGACACCGTTCGCATTCGCCGCGGCCATTTTCATTCTTGTTGCCGGTTTCGGGATATGGATGCGCGTGCTGTATCGCGCGGAGCGTTCTCAGCGGCGGCTGGCGGACGCCAATCTACGCCGGGCTATCGATGCCGAGGCTCATGCCAGCAACGAGGCGGAAGCGGCTAAACAGGTCTCGGCTTTTCTGGTCCGCCTGTTCGCGGTCTCGGATCCGGATGAGGCCCTGGGTAACTCGATCACCGCGCGTGAGATCCTTGACCGTGGAGCGGAGCGGATTGCCTTGGAACTTGCGGGTCAGCCGGCGGTTCAGGCGAGGCTGATGGACACGATGGGCATCGTGTACCGCAATCTCGGGTTGTACGAGCCAGCGACCGAGCTGTTGGAGAACGCGCTGGGCATTCGCCGGGGCATCTACAGTGGCGATCATGTCGCGGTGGCACAGAGCCTCCACAATCTGGGTTGGCTCCTGAGAATAACGGGAGACTACGACGCAGCCGAGCCGCTGGTGGCTGAGGCCCTAAAGATGCGGCGGCGGCTCCTGGGTGACGAACATCCGGATGTCGCCGAAAGTCGCCTGATTCTGGCTACCGTGCGCAGATACAAGGGGGACTACGCCGGGGCTGAACCGCTGATTCGCGAGGTACTGGAAGTACAGCAGCGGCAGATCGGACCCGAAAAGGCGGAGACGGCACGCACGCTAGAAACCCTCGCGGAGGTTCTAGTGGAGGAAGGGGTCTACCACGAAGCGGAGGAGGCAGCCCGCGAAGCGGTGCGTATCCGTCGCAAGGTGCTGGGTCCCGATCATCCTTACGTGGCGTCGAGCCTTCAGGCGTTGGCGGCGGGACTGCGTGGCCAAGGCGCCTATGCTCAGGCCGTTGCCGAGCTGGAAAACGCGTTGGCGATATACCGCAAGTCCATGGGGGACGACCACCAGTATGTGGCTGAGGTCCTCGCGTCCATCGGAGCCGTCAAGTGCGATCAGGGTGATTTTGACGCAGCTGGTCCACCTCTACATCGTGCGGAGACGATCTGCAGACAGCGATTGCGCCGAGACAACCCGCAGGTAGCCCAGACCCTGACCGACCTCGGCTGGCTGCTGGTGGAGACCGGTGAATGTGCGGAGGCCCACGAACTCTTCAGCGAAGCGCTGGTGATTTATCGTGTGCGTATGGGTGACGACCACCCTGCGGTAGCGGGAGCGATGCTCGGCACGGCTAGTGCCGCACTTTGTCAAGATAATCTCTCGCGTGCGGAGGCGTTACTCCGCTCGGTGCTGAGGACGCTGGAGAAGTCTCTGCCCGCTACACACTGGTCGAGGGCGTTCGCCGAGGGCCTGCTGGGCGCTTGTCTGAGCGCTGCCGGGCGTTTCGAAGAGGCCGAGCCGCTGCTTCAGCGCAGTTACCTCGTGATGCGACGGCTGCGCGGAGACCGGGACAGATACGTGCGCAGGGCCGTGCGGCGCCTCATCGAGCTGTACCGGTCGTGGGGTAGACCGGCTGAGGAGGCCCAGTACCGCGTGCTGCTGCCTGCGGAACAGGATGGCGGGAAGGACCCCGACCGATCTTGACACCGTGCTACGTAACACCAACAATTGCGGACTGCGGGGTTGGCGGTTTTCAATGGAGCGTACCGTCATTGGGGGGGAAGCTGGGCGGCTAGTG
>JBHHXS010000131.1:0-9465 GCA_046757145.1 Phycisphaerae bacterium
GCGTGCGGACGCCGAGGCTGATCTCGAGCGGGCGCGGGCGTCGCTGACGGCTGAGCGCGAGGAACTAGCTGCGGATCGATCGGCACTGGCTGAGCAACAGGCGGAATGCGAGACCCGCAGGCAGGAGCTGGAACGCCTCGAAGCTGCGATTGGAGAGTCGCGTGCGGACGCCGAGGCTGATCTCGAGCGGGCGCGGGCGTCGCTGACGGCTGAGGAGAAGAAGCTCGCCTCCGACCGCGCAGCGCTCGAGAAGCGATCGGCGCAACTTGACCAACGCCGTACCGGCCTGGACCGGATGCTCCACGAGTTTCAGACCTCGCGCGCCGAACTGGAGCAGCACAAAACCGAGCTAGCCTCCTCCATCGAGGAGCGCGAGTCGGAGTTGGCTGAGGCGCTGCGTGAAGTGTCAGCCCGTGGTCTACACCTTGACGACCGCACGAAGGCGCTTGAAACGCGGGAGAGCGATGTCGCAGCGGCGCTGGAAGCATGCGCAGCCAGGGAAGAAGCGCTCCGAAGGTCCCAGGCTGAGTTGGAGCGGCAGGCTGAAGCCTGCGCGCAGCGTCGGGCTGAACTTGCGGAGCTTGAGGCCAACCTGGAACGCACTCGCCAACAGCTCGAACTTGGTCGGACCGAGCTGGCCGAGATGCGCTGTCAAGTGGACGAGATGCGTTCAGCCCGCCAGGGCGAATTGGAAGAAGCACGCACGAATCTAGAATGTAAAGATGCGGAACTGGAACGCTCACGGGAGCGAGTCGAAGAGCTGGAACGCCTGCTGCGGGAAGCCCAACTCGACCGAGGCAAGGAGACCGACTCTTTGGCCGAAGCCCGTGCCGAAATCGAAGCACTATCCGCTCGCGTTGAAGCTCAACGTGAAGAGAACGGCAGACTGAGGCACGACATCGAGGAGCGTGAGCGCGCACTGTCAGCTCTGGAACAAGAGCGTGCAGAACACGCGGGCGACAGCGAATCAAACGCGGAGGACGCAGCTAGCGAACTGATGAAGCAGCAAGCGTCGCATGCCGCAGTAGCTACTTTCTGGGCCGGCCGGGAGGGAACCGTCAGGGCATGCCCATCAGCAGTGGGACTTGCCGTTCAACGCAACAACGACGGCGGCAACGCGGAGCAGGTCTCCGCCACCGAGCCGGACGCCGAGGGCGATGTGTTCGGGCACGATGGCGCGCCAGGCGACGAACCGATCGCCGCACCGACAGCCGTCTCTGAATCTTCGCTGCCCGACGCCGAGGCCGACGCGCAGGACGATACACACCCGGAGGAAGATGCGATACCAACGCTGCTGGCAGGCGAAAACTCCCAGGCAAACGCCATGAAAGAGGCGCTTGCGGCGGCTAGGGCGGAGATTGAGGCGGCGGCCAAGGCGCCACCATCTCCACGTAAGGAGCAATCGGACTACTCCCTTAACGACGTTGCTCAGGCTCCACAGCCGGTGAAGTTCACGCGACAGTATGTCGAGCAACACGGGCAGCCACCTCCGGACGGTTCGCCCTCCACATCCCAACAGGATGTGCCCGCAGTCGAAACGGATCCAGAAGTCACGGAGAAGTTGAAACTGCTACGCAGGCTCAACCCAAGCCGCTGCGAAGCGGAACTACTGGCGTCCATCCAGCATGAGAAAGCATCAGCGCCGCCGCCGAAGCGTAAGCGCAGTTGGTTTTCCTTCCGGTGAACACAAGCGCGTGCGGCGCGGCAGGCCAGGCGCCCATACGCTCCGCCCTCGCCAACACCTTCCTTGGGCCATTTCCCAACACGATCGTCGGGAGTATCGCCCGCATGGGTGGGGCGTCGAATCCAAAGGACCCCATGGCCCGAGGCGGCACGGTTGCAGTCGCACCCCCGGCGCGTGAGAATGACCTAGCCGGCTGTTCTCAGTAGTACAATTGCGGTAAAGCGAAGACACAGCTTGTGCGGCATCGAGGAGTCCTGGCCATCGCACTAAGCCGAAAGTATCTGCCGGCTGCCAGGTAGCAGGGGATCTTGATGGCACAGTGCACGGGCGGGGCGTCGGGTTCCTCACGTCGCGCTTATTTTCTCGGTATTGTCCTGCTGCTGGCGGCGGGCGTGTTGTGGAGCCTCAACGGAGCCCTTATCAAACTGATCAACGACAGCGGGCGTGGACCGCACGCGGTAGTCATAGCCTTTTACCGTTCCTTGTTCGCCGGTGCGTTTCTGCTGCCGTCTGCGTGGGGTAAGCTGCACACATTACGGTCTAGCCGTCCGGGTGCTCGCCTGCGCATAAAGCCTGCAGGTCTCAGTTGCGTCGCGTTCTTCGCCCTGATGACGGTGTTTTTCGTGGCTGCAAACACCCAGACGACGGCGGCGAATGCGATAGTACTGCAGTACACCTCGACCTTTTGGGTGTTCGGTCTGTCTCCCTGGCTGCTGCAGGAGCGTCCGCGTGCCAATGATCTGGGTGTGCTGGCCATGGCGCTCACCGGCATTGGAGTAATCTTTGTCGGGCAGGCGGCGACCGATCTGTTCGGGCTGATCAACGCGCTGGGTGCCGGGCTGTTTTACGGGCTGCTGACCCTTATGATTCGCAGGCTGCGCGACTGTGATTCAGCCGCCGTCACGGTCATGAACACCCTCGGGTCGGCGGCGCTGATCCTGCCCTTCGCCATCGGCATCGGTGGATGCCTGTTGTCACGCCACGTGCTTTTGCTGCTGGTCATTATGGGGGTCGTGCAGTTTGGAGTTCCGTATTATTTGTATACGATGGGGCTAGTTCGCGTGCCCGCGTATCAGGCGGCGCTGATTACCATGATCGAGCCGGTTCTCGTGCCGGTATGGGTGTACCTGGCCGTAGGCGAGGCCGTCCCCGCCACTACCAAAGTCGGCGGCGCGATCATCCTCACCGCTCTTGCGCTTCTCATATTGTCCGCCAGGCGCAGGGCACCGGACGGCGCGGTGCTCGCGCACGGCGAGCCGACCTCGGGGTGACGCAAATGGCTGAAAAGGTGATCGTCTTCGGATGTGGCCTGGTGGGCGCCACGATGGCGCGCGACCTAGCCGCCGACGCCGGATTCGACGTCGCTGTCGCGGATATCAACCCGGACAACCTCCGCGCGCTTGATGTGCAGGAGAACATAAAGAAGCTGCGGGTCGATCTTGGCGATGCGGCCCGCGTGCGAGAACTCGTCAAGGACTTCGACGTGGTGGTAGCGGGGCTTCCAAGCAGCATGGGGTTTCAGACCCTTAGAACCGTAATCGAGTGTGGGCGCCCCTACTGCGATATCACGTTCATGCCTGAAGATGCGCTTCAGCTCGACGAGCTGGCCAAGAAGCACGGCGTGACGGCCGTCGTTGACTGCGGCGTCTCCCCGGGGCTGTCCCATCTTCTGGTCGGCTGCGTCTACGCACAGCTCGATCGAACCGAGCGGGCAACGATCTACGTTGGCGGGCTTCCCAAGATCCGACGATGGCCGTTCGAATACAAGGCACCGTTCGCGCCCGGTGACGTGCTCGAGGTCTACACGCGCCCGGCACGCATCATGGAACACGGGCACCTGGTCGTGATGCCCGCCTTGTCGGACCCCGAGCTCGTAGACTTCTCCCAAGTCGGGACGCTGGAGGCGTTCAACAGTGACGGCCTGCGCAGTCTGCTTGCGACTGTTGATATCCCGAACATGAAGGAGAAGACATTGCGCTACCCGGGGCATTGCGCGCTGATGCGCGCATTGCGAGAGACGGGCATGCTCGGCAAGAGCCAGATCGACGTGCACGGCGTTAAGATCCGTCCGTTCGACGTCACTTCCAAGTTGCTTTTCAACCAATGGAAGCTCCACCCGGACGAGGAGGAATTCACCGTCATGCGCGTTGTTGTCGAGGGGATTAAGGACAAGCAGCGCGTCAGACACACATACGAGCTGTACGACGAGTACGATGGTGCTGCCGGCGTGTCGTCAATGGCACGCACCACAGGATTCCCCAGCGTGATAATGGCTCGCATGGTTGCGCGCGGACAATTCCGAGAGCCCGGCGTGTTCCCGCCTGAATTGCTTGCACAACACCGCGGCCTCGTTGATCACATGCTCACGGAGCTGGCAGACCGCGGCGTCACGATCGAGCATTGTGTCGAAGCCGTGTGAAGCTGCTGACTCGGCCGATTCTTGCGGGAGCGTAAGCAGGGAGGGGTCTCAGCCTTCTCCCGTCGCCCGCCAGCCGTGGTGAGCCGACGGCTATCGTACGCGCCGTATGGGCGGCGGACATACTCGAGCGTAGCCGCCGCGACGGTGCCCGATCCTTTCCGTAGGAAACGGTGTGGCGCTCCGGGCTCGGTTGACTGTAATCCTCGATACCCCTGTCACAAAACGCTCACCACAAAAGCGCTGTGGGTACTATTCCAAGCATGAGCAACGGGTGTGTAATCTACAAACCCAAGACGAGGGCGCCGGCGCTCAACCGTCCGGCACGATTACCGCTCCGGCGGGCAGCGCCTCGAGGAATCGTCGTCCGTACGGCTTGGTGCGGACTCGAGGGTCGAGAATCGCCACGATGCCGCGATCCCCGCGCGAGCGGATCAACCGTCCGATGCCCTGCCTGAATTTGAGGATCGCCTCAGGCACCTGGTATTGAAGGAACGGGTTGCCGCCGCTGGCCCGTATTCGCTCGATGTCTGCCTCCACGACGGGGTTGCTTGGTGATGCAAACGGGAGCTTCACTATGATCACGTTACTGAGGGCGTCGCCTGCTACGTCGACGCCCGCCCAGAATGTATCCGTACCCAGAAGCACGCTCCGCGGAGTCGAGCGGAACATCTCGAGCATTCTCGAGCGCGGCAGGCCGGCACCCTGAACCAGCAAAGGCATCCGCTGTTGCTCCAGCGTCGGCCCAAGGGCTGCTGCGCATTGCCTCAACATGTGGTAGCTGGTGAAAAGCACGAACGCCCGTCCGCCGGAAATCCCCACGTATTTCTTAATGGCTTCGCAAGCCGCAGGGACGAACGCATCTTCATCGGCGGGATCCGGCATCGCGGACTCAAGGTACACCCTCACCTGCTCGCGATAGTTGAAAGGTGAGCCTAGTTGCAGCGTGCGGACATCATCCAGACGCAGGCGCGAGCGGAGGTACGCGAAGGGGTCCTCCTTGGCAACGGTAAGCGTCGCCGACGTCAGGACTACGCTCTTAACCGCATCAAACAGGACGGCCTTCAAAGTTGTCCCAATATCCACCGGCCGCGCGCACAGTGTGACACGCAGAGGAGAACCGCCCTTACGCTCCATCCAGTAAACCCATTCGGGCTTGCTCTGTGCATGCCAATCGGCGATAGCTGAAGACAAGCCCCCGCAGCGCTCGGCCACGGCAGCGAGTTCGGAGCGATCCTCGTCGTCTTTGACGCTGTGGCGCAACTCGAGCATTCGTTGCTGAAGCTCGACCAGGGAGGCGGCAACGTCTTGCTTGACCGGCGGCGGCGCTCGCAGACGCCCGCTGGGAGACCCATGACGAGCGTTCCAAGCCTCCAGTCGAGTGAAATAATCACGCGAGGAGGTGCGGGCCGTTGAAATGGCTGCCTGAAGCTGCGCCGTCAGATGCCCTGCGAGCACGCCGCGGCCAGTACGTTCGTTGAAGAGCAGGTTCAACAGGTAGTGGACCTGGGTATCCGAGACGGACGCACCCAGATGGTCCCCCGCAACCCGCTCGACCGTGTGAGCTTCGTCGAGCACCACGAGGTCGTACTCGGGAAGAATGGACGCGCCACGCGAACGGACGGCCAGATCTGAAAACAACATGGCGTGGTTGACGATGAGTAGCTGGGCGGTGCCTGCTCGGCGACGGGCACGCTGAAAGAAACATCGCTCGTACGTGGGACAGCGCCTGCCCAGACAGTCGTCGTGCTCGGACCTGACTCGATCCCAGACTGCCGCGTCCGGCTGTCTCTCAAGATCAGACAGTGATCCGTCGGTAGTCTCGTATGCCCAGTCCTCAATCCGGTGCAGCTCAGCAAGCCTCGACCCCGACTCGAACAGGGTAGCCTGTCGCTGGCTGGCCCGGGCAAGCCTGCGTAGACCAAGGTAGTTGGAACGCCCTTTGACAAGTACTGCTGTGAAGTCGTGTGCCAACACTCCTCTGAGAAAAGGGATGTCCTTCTCGACGAGCTGTTCCTGGAGGGCAATCGTATGGGTACTGACGACGACGCGTCCACCGCGCCTCAAGACGTGTTCGATCGCCGGCACGAGGTAGGCGAAGCTCTTCCCGACGCCTGTACCGGCCTCCACGGCCAGGTGTCGCCCGCCTGCGAATGCCTCCGCAACGGCCACAGCCATCTCGAGCTGCTGGGGGCGAACCTCGTAGTTCGGCAGCTTCTCGGCTACCGGTCCACCAGAGCCCAGGATCTTCCTGACGTGCTCGGAATCCGTCATTGAGCTAGCAGTTCAACGATCTGGACCGCGTTGAGAGCTGCGCCCTTTCGGAGTTGATCACCGCAGACGAAGAGCTCGATACCCCGCCCGTCGGGTTGGCCCACGTCCTGTCTGATTCGGCCGACGAGACACGCATCACTCCCGGAGGCCCGGGAAGGCATCGGGAAACATCCCTGCTCCGCGTCATCGACCACCTGTACCCCCGGAGCGTCACTCAGCAGGTCTCGCACCTGGGCGGGTGTGATCGGGCGCGTGAATGTAAGGTTGATGGACTCGCTGTGGGCTCGCATCACGGGTACACGAATGCAGGTGGCCGACACCGCCAAGGTGGGCTCGTGGAAGATCTTGCGGGTTTCGTCGATCATCTTCCGCTCTTCAAGATTATACCCGTCGGGACCTACGGGTGTGTCATGCGAGAACAGATTGAACGCTATAGGGTGAGGAAAAACGCGCGGAGTTACCGGGCGGCCCGCGAGGACGTCAGCGGATTGTTCTCGCAGTTCGTCCATCGCGGCAGCCCCCGCTCCGCTGGCAGCCTGATAGGTGCTGACCACGATCCGGCGCACCGGGTTGACGCGGTGCAAGGGCCAAACCGCCATGTTCATTATGATCGTCGAGCAATTGGGGTTAGCTACGATCCCCCGGTGAACGGCGAGGTCTTGAGGGTTTATCTCCGGGATTACCAGCGGCACGTCGTCGACCATACGGAATGCGGAGGAATTGTCGACCACGACGGCCCCGGCGCGGACTGCAGCGGGGGCGAACCGCCTGCTACGCTCCGCACCGGCACTGAAGATGCTGAAGTCGACACCCTCAAAGCTCCGATCGGTCAGTTCGGTGACCGCAATCTGGCGCGTGCCGATAGAGATCCGCGTGCCCGCAGACCGTGTTGATGCCAGCAGTGAGATGCGTCTCGGGCGGATCTCCCGCTGTAGAAGGACGCGGCAAAGCTCTCTTCCGACCGCCCCCGTCGCCCCCACAACCGCCAGATGCTCGATATTTGCGCTCATGATTCCTCAAAAAACGATGGCGTTTGCGTGCCGCGCCCAACGTATTATAATTTGTAGCCTGTTAGGCCTGATTGGCAACTTGAACCGCCTTGACGACATTGCTAGACTGCCTCCCACACGTGGCCGGGTTGGGTATCCAGCCCGGCGTGCGGCGCGGGAATAGGTGTTGTCCCCGGATGCCTCGCAACGATAAGGCTCCCCCTCGGTGGATTCGCTACTCGGGGTTGGGACTCGAGTTTGCGGCGGCAGTAGTGGGATTCACGGCGGTGGGATACTGGATTGACTGGCATTATAAATCCGCCCCGAAGGGGGTCCTGATCGGCGCGGGTCTGGGCATCATCGGTGGAGGGTACAATTTCCTTCGTGCTTCCTTGGCCGCCGTAAAACACATGGAGGAGCAGCGTACAAAGGCTCCGCACGATGAGCACGACGCCTAGCCGCGCTTCCGCGGGGGCACGCTACTTCAGATACCTGGCGTACGCAGTGGCTGCAACGGTCGTCATGCTCGCGTTGGGCTATGTCCCAACGGTGAAGCTCGCGGGGGAAGGCGGTCTTTCCGCCATGTTGGCAGGCAGTGGTATCAGCCTGATCGCGTACGCAATCGGGGCAATACCGCCGGTCCTGATCAAGAGCACTACGAGCGTCCCTAGCGTCGGCGTTGTTCTAGGGGCGACAGCGGTCCGCCTGATGATCGTGGTGGGCCTCAGTGTGTCGGTCGTCTTGAGTGACTGGTTTCACCGCGGACCACTGCTGGTATGGGTTGCATTGAGTTACATGGCGTCGGTTGCGATCGGAGCTGCTGCAGTAATCCCCAAGAGCGACGACACCGACTAGCACGCTAGAATAATGACAGCATCAGCTTACACGTTGTTGGCCAGCTCAAACCCGCTTGAGCACGTGGTTCAGCATCCACTCACCACGATTGATATCGATCTTGGTGGGATTCTCACACCTCGCCGGGAGATGACCGTACTGAGCGATCAAATCGTTATGCTGATCCTGGGCGGCCTTATCCTGATGTTCATTGTCCCTCGTCTTGTGCGAGGGCGCAAGGGAGTGGATGAAATCGGGAGCATGGTGCCCACCGGGTTTGCCAACTTCTTCGAGGCGATCTGCCAGTACCTGCGCACGGAGGTCGCCCAGCCCGCCCTGGGACACCACACGGACCGCTTCGTCAAGTACGTTTGGAGCGTCTTCTTCTTCGTGCTTACACTGAATCTGTTAGGTCTGCTCCCCCTAGGCGCGGTGACCCCGCTGTTCGGGACGCACATAGGGGGCACGGCGACGGCCAACATCTTCGCCACAGGCGCTCTAGCGGTAACGACCATGGCGATGATGATCGTGAACGGGATTCGGCTGGGCGGGAAGCATTATCTGGCACATTTTTGTCCGGGCCCTCTGCTGCTCGCACCGCTTCTGGTTCCCGTTGAGATCATCGGGTTGATCGCGAAGATCTTCGCCCTTGCCGTCCGACTCTTTGCCAACATGATAGCGGGGCATATCCTCCTTGCGGTGCTGTTGAGCTTCATCCTCACGGCCGGTACGTCCCTGGGCACGGTGGGCGGGTTGGCCATTGCTGTGCCCGTGATAATCGGAAGCGTGGCGATCATGCTCTTGGAGGTTTTCGTCGCGTTGTTGCAGGCGTTTATCTTTACGTTTCTCACCACGCTGTTCATTGGAATGTCAGTAGTTTTTCATGACGATGAGCAGCATGAGGAGGTGCACGCCCGCTAGTTGCGGGCATCGCGGAAAGCTGAATCCACAACTTCGCCATGCCCGGACAGTACGGGACACTCGGGCCGTGAGGCGTGACTGCGATGGCGAACGGGGAGCATGCCGGTGATCCCGTGCATCGGCCAGAACATGAAGGGATCGAAATGAACAAGAGGGTATCAAGAGTTGCCATATCGTTGATTCTTGCCGGCCTGGTGTTGCTCTTCGTCGACGTCAGCACGACGCGGGCGTCGGATGAAGGTGCTCAGGCCCCACAGGAACATGCAACGTTTCTTACCACGGACGGTGCACGCAAGCTGGGCGGAGCGATCGGCGCTGGACTGGTCGTGATGGGCGGCGGCGCCGGC
>JBHHXS010000132.1:0-9382 GCA_046757145.1 Phycisphaerae bacterium
GCCCGTGACAAAGACCTTCATAGTATCTTCCAGAAAACTGACAACGCGCGACGCCGAGGAGCCCTACCAGCCCCGGCCAATCGCACGCGGGACGTTGCGACGTTCAGAGGTCTAGTCCACGACAATGTCATCGAGACGGGACACGCTGATGACAGCAGACCTCATCACCACTACCTTCCTTCGGTTAACAGCAAGCCCCTCGGTCCGGGCCTGTGCCAGGTACTCCTCCTTGTTCGCGTGGCCGTCTCGACAGTCATGCATGTCGGCCATGGTCAAAACGAACGCCCGGTCGGTGACCTCGGTGAGTGTGCCTAGGTATACGATGGGAGTTCCCGTATCGAGAACAACGCGTTCGCTCAGCATACTGCGCAGGATGTCACACATGGAGGCACTGCTCCTTTTGTCTCCTGCCGTCAGGAACCGTCCGGCAACACGCTTTCCCCCCTGCGACACCGCAACCGCAACAGCCCGCTAGAGGAGGCCGCTCGAGCACCCACGCGAGCTGCGGGCCAATACCCATGAGGATGTTGGTACGCACAGGCCGACATCGCAGGGTAGCACGAGGGTAGCACTGATCACATCACTTCGTGACATCATACCTGTCGGTTTTTCCCACGGAAACAGGTGCCCGGCTTGAACAGGGTATGCGCGGCATCGGGCGCCGCGGCTGGCTTGGTCGTTGTCGGCGGCATCGGCAACTGCTACGCTTCTTTCCGCTTGTCCGAGATCCGACGTCGAGAGAACTCGTTTGATGGACATTGAGATTGTGCCGCCGGCAAACCCGCGTTGGGGCGTGGACCCCAACGGAAGGTTTGGAGAGTTCGGCGGGCGCTACGTGCCTGAGACACTGATGGCCTCGGTCGCCGAGCTGACCGAGGCGTATGCCCTTGCCCGCGGGGACAGGCGGTTTTGGGATCAGCTCAACGCACTTCTGCTGACCTACGTCGGGCGCCCGAGCCCGCTGTACTACGCTCGGCGACTCACCGAGCGACTCGGGGGGGCACGGATATTCCTCAAGCGCGAGGATCTAAACCACACCGGCGCGCACAAGATCAACAACACAATGGGGCAGGCACTTCTGGCGCTGCGAATGGGGAAGACGCGTGTTATCGCGGAGACGGGGGCGGGTCAGCACGGCGTGGCCACAGCCACCGCGGCCGCACAGTGCGGCCTGGAATGCCTGGTGTACATGGGCGCTGAGGACGTTCGACGACAGAAGCTCAACGTCCTTCGCATGGAGCTTCTGGGAGCGCGCGTCGTAGCTGT
Organism: Phycisphaerae bacterium; assembly: GCA_046757145.1. Classification (GTDB taxonomy): domain Bacteria; phylum Planctomycetota; class Phycisphaerae; order UBA1845; family UBA1845. The sequence goes on from JBHHXS010000132.1 coordinate 1,267, forward strand.
AGAAACCGGGCACAAGACCCTCAAGGACGCAATCAACGCTGCCATGCGCGACTGGATGGCCACCAGCGACCACACCCACTATGCCATCGGGAGCGTCGTGGGACCCCACCCGTATCCTCAGATGGTACGCGATTTTCAATCCATCATAGGGCGAGAGACGCGGGCGCAGGTTCTGGAGTGCACCGGCCGCCTGCCTGACATGCTGGTGGCCTGCGTCGGCGGCGGAAGCAACGCCGCCGGTATCTTCTCAGCCTTTCTCGACGATGCGAATGTGAAGCTGACAGGCGTTGAAGCGGCTGGCGAGGGGATAGGTTCCGGACGACATGCAGCCTCTCTGACCGCGGGCGAGCCGGGGATTCTACACGGCATGTACACCTACGTCTTACAGGACGACGACGGGCAGACGCTTCCCGTGCATTCCATCTCAGCCGGGCTCGATTATGCAGGTGTGGGACCGGAACACGCATACTGGAAGGCGACCGGGCGCGTCGAGTACGTCGCCGTCGACGACAAGGCAGCCCTGGAAGCGTTCACTACGCTTTCCGAAACGGAAGGCATCATCCCCGCTCTCGAGCCCGCACATGCGGTTGCGCACGTCATGCGGATTGCCCCGGCGATGTCTGCCGACCGGTGCATTGTCGTTAATCTCTCGGGCCGGGGGGACAAGGACGTTGCGGAAGCCGGACGTCTCCTGGGCAAATGGGAACCAGCCTGACACACGCAAGCCAAGGACCGCGAATGCGACCGGTGGTTCGCGACACTTGCGAGGCTCCGGTCGCACAGGGTGTTGCTGCGTGACGGATTGCCTGGTGGAACGAACGCGGGACGCGCGTAGGCAATCGTTGCAACAGTCGATGACGAATGCTACGCTGACACTCGCCGCCTTGACGGGTCGCGCTCGTAGCTCAGCTGGATAGAGCACCGGTTTCCTAAACCGGGGGTCGCAGGTTCGAATCCTGCCGGGCGCAGTGTGTGCAGTTGCCCAGCACGACGTCGCAGGCGTTGAGGCTATTGCAGCCAGCTCCGTGTAGGACCTTCCGGACGGCACGCGCTGAGCCATGACCGTCGCGCAACGTGCCGGTTAATCGACTCTCGTACGCCGGGTTCGCAATCGTCGCGGGTTTGGGCAGCAGCGCGTGGAAACGGTTCTGGCACTACTCCGTTGCTGGTTGGACGCAGTGTCTCCGATACCGTGCGGACGAGAGGGTAACACGCTCGCTTCACGGGGCTGTTCCTAAAGAGACCCTATTGTCCGGCAACACAGTCAACTGCAGTTGGCTCAGGCCGAGGGCAGTTGGCTCCTGATTGACTCTTGATTGACCCTACAAAGTCAAACCGGATAATCAGCGTATGGGCTCAGGTCGTAGTGGCAACAAAGCGCGCGGGTGCAAGCGGACCAGCAGTCCGAGCGACGCCTTCCTTGTTGCCAGTGCCGCAAACGGTGACTCGGCCGCGCTCTCCAAGCTGATGGATCGTTACGATCGGCTGGTGCGCTATACGATCTTCAGCATTGCCAAGGGGTGGTGCACTAGGGACCCGCAATGGCTCGAGTCGGTCGCGTGCGACACGTGGATGGGTTTCGTTAGATCTATTCGTCGGCAAGCTGGCACGGGACCCGATTCGGTGCAGGCATACCTGGTAGGCGTAGCCAGGAACCTGGCAGTCACGGCGTTGCGTGGAGCGGCGAGCGCCTCGTGCGGAGGTACTGAAGAGCCCAACGTGCCAAGTATCGGTCGCGGGGATGCGGCGACGCACCTTCCAGCCGCGACTGAGAACCCGCTCGAAGTTGCCGCCAAACTGGAGTTACTGGAGGCGCTTCACGCGTGTCTGGCCGAGCTCGACCCACATGGACAGGCGATGGTCAGCCAGTTGCCGGCGATAACGGAGCGGCGGTGGCGCGAAGCCGCCGAGGCGCTCAACCTGAAAGAGTCCACCCTGCGTTCGCGCTGGCAGCAGGCGCTGGTTCGCCTGAAATCCTGTATTAAGCGAAAAACCGGGATAGATTTCGCGCCGCAGTCGCTGTGGTGCGACTAATCTCATGTGTGTATCACACTGAGAAGGTTGGCGTCCCCATGACCGACGATCCGACATCATGGCGCTCGATCGAGGATGGCCTCCTGGAACTCAGGATGGCGGGCAAGGCGCGCGTTTTCGAGCGCACACGAGTTGAGCCTGCCGCAGTGACGGCGACCGATTTTAGTACAGCGCTTTCGCGAGCCACACGGCGTGTAGTCCGCTGGGTGCCCGTCGCAGCCGCGATTGGGATGATAACCATCGTGGGGATTTCGCTTTTCGGGTCGCGCGGAGACGCGATCGCGCGTGAAGGCTGTATCGGAATCCTCGGTTGCCACAGAGGACCCGTACAGGTTGTCTCCTCCGATGCCTGTGCAGCCTATGACTTCGACGGCGACGGCGACGTCGATCTAGTGGACATCAGCATCTTTGCGCAGGACTGCAACAGGGCGGCACGCGCGGTTCACTAGCCCTAGGACAATAGAGGCTGTCACCTGCCGCAGTAGCACTTATACGCCGCGACCAGAACATCGCATCGATACACCTGACCCCAAAGGCTGTAGAGCTGGAGGCTCGGTTTCGCGTTACGCTTAGCGTACAGCGACTTCTACGGCTTCCCATGTTCTCGGCTTCGGAAAGATGATGTGTACGTGCGCGGTCGTCTACACGAGACATTGTGAGCCGAGGCCGACTCTGGTTCGCGGTGGCAAGGTCGAACGACGGCCCGGCTGTACATATCGGCCAGTCAGGTATGAGAGTCCAAGGACCTACTACGAGTTGCACCGCGTTCTGTGCGGCTCAATCACTCGTGACCAGGGTCTTCCGCGTGTACGACAAGCGCCTGATGCTCCGGCGGTCGCGAAAGAGCCTCAGCTAGTCGTTCGTGATCGAGCTTGGCCTCCCACGCGTCGCACACCAATCGAGTGCGGACCTCCGCATCGCCGATGTACTTGCGCGGATCAAGCACGATCTCGCGGTGGACAGGCGTGAGCCTCGCAAGAACCTTCTGTGCCTCGTCATTCGTCGTCAGGAAGGTAAGCAGCCCTTCGCCACGTTCGCGTGCCTGGACGACCAAGGAGCGCGATGCGCCGTAAGGATCCGGGTGTCCGTCGAGAGCCAATGCGATATACAGAGGTTCAGCGACGATCCAGTCGGAGCTTGCAGACAAATTGCGATCTATGGCCTCAGGGCATACGTCGGTTTGCTCGATTGCTGCACGAAGCCTGCGTGCGGCATAATCTACAATCGCAAGCAGCTCATTGAAGAAGCGCCCGGACGCACTGTTGGTCAAAGCCCGCTGGTGCTCGCAGACCTGGTCAAGATAAAGCGTAATCATCCGCGGCATGAACGCCTTCCAGAGGCTCTTGACGTTCTCGAAGTTCTTCGGGTTGACCTTGTGCGGCATGGTGGAGGACCCCACGCGCGCTGCATCTACCATCTCCTGGAGCTCGTCGATCTCAGAGCGCATGAGGTGGCGAAAATCGTCTGCGAGATTAGCGAATACGGAATAGGTCGACACCAGCGCGTGCCCCAGATCGGTCAAGCGCTCCGCATGCACGACCTGCGTGGAGATACAGTTGTCGGAAGGGCGCAGGCCGAGTCGACTGAGCATCCTGCTCTCGAAAGCGGCTGGGTCGTCGGGCCAATTGAGGGCCAGCGCGTTGTGGGCTCCGACGGACCCGGAGAACTTGCCCCGCAGGTCGCCCGCCGTTCTCACGATCAGCTCTGCTCGCGTTCCAAGGCGCTCGACGTAGTTGGCCAACCAGTACCCCACGGTGATCGGTTCGGCATAGCGCCCGTGCGTTCGCCCGATCTGTATCGTACCGGCGTAGTCGCGTGCGCGTGCGATGATGGTGCGTATCAACGCGTACAAATCCGGAACTACGACTTCGCGGCACGCATCACGGAGTGCAACGGAGCGGGCCGTGTCCATGATGTCGTTGGACGTAGCGAACAAATGGACATACCCGCAGACCTTCGCGGGGAGCCTCTCGCGAATGCAGTTGACGAGAGCTCGGATGTTGTGTTGGATTCGCTGTTCTTGCGCGTAAATGTCGGCAGGAGTGATCTTACTGACTGCTTGAGCAACCAGAGCCGACGCACCCGGTGGGGCAACGCCCATCTGCTCAAGCTCCGCAACTATAGCCTGTTCCACTTTCAGTTGATATGTGAGGGTGGCTTGTTCGGACAAGTACGGGTGCAGCGCATCAAAGAAGGATTTGTCCGTTCCGTAATAACGCGCATCCAGGGGGCTGATGAAGTCGAATGACGTCACGTCACGGTCTGGCATGTCGGGCATCTTCAGGCCTATTTGCGTACACGCAATCACCTCCGGGCGGTGCGTTCGGCCAATCCTCTTCCCAAGTACGCCAACGAAGGTAGAATGCTAGGTGCAGCGAACGTCATTGTCAACGTCCGAAGCGGGAATGCCGCGGGGACGACGTGGGTTTGGGTGGTCACTAAAGGGAACGCGTGCGCGGCGTCAATCCAGGGAGAACGCTGCCGGCGCACTTGTTTCCATCGTAATTGCCGCCAGGTCGGTGAAGGAGGTCGATACGGTGGACAAGGGATCTCTCGTAGCCAAGATCAAGGACGTCGCCTATCTAGAAGGTGATTTCACCCTGCGATCAGGGCGAAAGAGCAACTACTACCTGGACAAGTATCTCTTCGAGACACAGCCGGACATCTTGCAGGCGTTGGGCAAGATGTTCGCGCGCTACGTACGTGAGGGGACGACCCTCGTCGCCGGGGCGGAGCTCGGGGGCGTTGCCCTGGCGGCTGCAACGTCGATGGCGTCCGCAAAACCATTCGTCATCATCCGCAACTCCAAGAAGGAGTACGGTACGCAGAAACCTTACGAGGGGAGGATATCCGACGGCGACTCGGTTTTGCTGGTCGAAGATATCGCCACGACTGGTGGGCAGGTTCTTGATGCCGCGAAGCTTATCTCCGGACTGGGTGCCCGCGTCGAACGCATTGTAGCAGTCATCGACCGCGAGGAGGGCGCCCGCGATAATATCGAGCACGCAGGTTTTGTCTTCGAATCGCTGTTCACCAAAGGCGACCTGGGCATACGTGCGTAGGAGATGCGCAAGCCCGTAAACCGGCGCACGTTGCTTCCGCCCCGGCGGGTCTGCGCCTGCATGGCTGCCTCAGCGTATATCGAACACGCCCGTGTGGATCCACGCAGCGGAGCTGTTCGAGCGAAGCCGTTCCTCCACACGTGTTTGGCCTTCGTTTGGCGGTTTGACCTGCTGACTCGTCTCTGATACCACTTGCGCGTCGCGAATACTTGGCGCTTGTTGGCGAATCTGCCGTAGGAGACGCAGGTGATGCACCGGAAAAGCCATAGACATGGTGGAGCACTTCTCCCCTGTCTGCTTGGGGCGTTGTTGGCGTCAGCCCCCCAGGCTACGGCTCAGCCCGACACCCCGGCTAAGCCCCCGCGTCCAGCCGCCGAGGTCCATGCGGTGCAGAGTCCCGACGTTGGACAACTCGAGCGGACTCAGGCAGCCGGCACCGTGAACGATGCGGCACGCGCCGCCGCCCAGCAGACAGGCGGCGAGACGCATGCTCCTCGCGCGTCGGTCAGGCAGCCCAAGGACCCCTTGACGTACGACCTCTGGGTATTGCTGCCCGCTCTTGTGGCAATTCTCCTTGCGGTCTTAACGCGCCAAGTGGTACCTGCGTTGTTCGTCGGCGTGGTCGTCGGCGCGTACATGCTGGTCCCATGCCTGCCACCTGGCGATGCCCTTGCCGCCCGGCACCCCGTTATCGGGGGATTCCGCCTGGCAGCGGAACGGTACGTGATTGGCTCGCTCGTTGAGCCGTTGGATGGTTATTACCGTCTGAAGATACTCATATTCACCCTGCTGATCGGGTTCACCGTGGGCGTGATGGGTCGCAGCGGCGGCACCGCGGGGTTGGTGCGGCTGGTCGCGGGAGACACGGCATCTCGGCGGCGAGGGGCTCTTACTGCGTGGCTGGCGGGCATCGTTGTCTTCTTCGACGACTACGCTAACACGATGATCGTGGGCCCTACCATGCGCTCGGTGTTCGACCGTGTGCGGCTTTCGCGAGCCAAGTTGGCCTATATCGTCGACTCTACCGCTGCCCCCGTCGCATCGCTGGCTCTTATAGGTACGTGGGTGGGAGCGGAAATCGGGTTCATCCAGACAGGGTTGGACGGTATTGCCGGTAAGTCGGAGCCCGGCTTTCTTCTCAATCAGCAAGGTGAACTGATCGATGGCATGCGGGCGTTTCTAAACAGTCTGCCTTACCGCTTCTATCCGATACTAGCACTGTTCCTTGTATTCCTCGTTGCGCTGACGGGTCGCGATTTCGGTCCGATGAAACGCGCAGAGCAACGTGCCCTTAGCGACACAGAGCCGCTACCCGCAGGGGGGGCGTCGCCAGACGGCGACGCTGTGGCTGCGGCTCCGCGATGGTGGCTTGGGCTGATCCCGGTTCTTACGCTCGTGGTGGGGACGATCGCCGTGCTTGTCGCCACCGGACGCAGCGCGCTCGTGCAGCAGGGTGGCACGCCGGACCAGGTCTCATTCTGGCAGAGTGCATACAAGCTTCTAAATGCGGCTGACCCCTACGCTTCGATCTTCTATGGTGCTCTTCTGTCGGCGATCGTCGCTGTGCTGCTTGCCGTGGTTGCAAAGGCCTGCACCGTGCGGGAAGCATCGGATGCCGGTCTGGGTGGCATGTCACGGATGTTCCCGGCGCTTGTGATACTCGTACTCGCTTGGGCCCTCTCCGCCGCCGAACAGGACCTGATGCTCGGGCAGGTTGTCACGGCGAAGCTGCAGGCGGGAGATTTTCCCGCGGCCTGGGCGCCAATGGTAATCTTCATTTGCGCCGCAGGAATATCATTTGCCACCGGGACGTCTTGGGGCACCATGGGCATCCTTTGCCCCGTAGCGGTTACCATCGCCGCGAGATTGGCAGCGGACATGGAGCCGGACAGGGCCCTCACACTGTTCTACGCCTCTGTTGGGAGCGTGCTCGCCGGTGCCATATTCGGCGATCATTGCTCACCTATAAGCGACACCACGGTCTTGTCGTCGGTAGCCTCCGGCTGCCGCCACGAGGAGCATGTATGGACCCAACTTCCCTACGCGTTGCTCGGAGCGATCGTGGCAATGGGGTTCGGTGACGTGGCATGCAGCGTTTATGACCAACCATGGTACTACGGGCTCGGCGGCGGGGCCGTCCTGCTTGTGTTAGTAGTACTGATCATCGCCCGGGCTCCGAAGATGCCGCCACCGGCAGCCTCGTTCGACCCACCCGAGCCGTCAACGCTTTAGTGCTGCTCCAGTTGACGCGTAACCATTGGAGCATCGAAAACCGCGTCTTCCACGTTCGGGATGTGGGCATGGGGGAGGATGCCTGTCGCGCGCGCACAGGCTCGGCCCCGATGATCCTCTCTGCCCTGCGTAACACCGTTCGGAATCTGCTCCGTGCGGCCGGTGCCTCCAATATCGCCGCCGCCCTCCGCCGCCACGCCGCCCGACCCCACGAAGCCCTGGCCCTGATCCACGCCAAAGACGATTTTTGAAAGACCCTGCCGAACTTCCTGGAGGGCTTGGAAACCGCGGTCTGGAGTGGTATGATTGCGCGTGGAGGTGACTTATGCGTGCGGTCGTGCTACACCGAGGCGACGACGGCTACTGAGTCACCGAGTGCACGTCGCTGCCCGGCTGCATCACTCAGGGCAAGACGAAAACTGAGGCCATCGCGAACATCAAGGAGGCGATCGAGGGCTGGATTGAGACGGCCAAGGCCCGCGGCATCCGCATCGCCGATGAAGACTTCGAGACCCAGGTGGTTTGCGTGTGAGCAAGGTCCCGGTCATCTCCGGGCGGGATCTGGTCCGTGCACTGCTCAACGTCGGGTTCGAACTCGACCGGCAGAAAGAGCGGTCAAATGATTCTGTTCCGAGCCGAGCCAACGACGACGTTGTCCGTTCCAGACCACCGCGAGCTGGATCGCGGCACGTTGCGGGCATTGTTGCGCCAGGCCGGGGTAGCCCCGGAAGAGTTGTCGCGGCTGATCGTCGAGGTCGCGAACCACCCGCTGCTGGGGGAGGAGCTGG
>JBHHXS010000133.1:0-9342 GCA_046757145.1 Phycisphaerae bacterium
AGCGGAATCTTCACCTGGGTCAGCGTCAATATGCTCAAGGTGAGCCGTGGGAGTCCTTTCCGTCTACTCGTACTCCTCTCCGTCCTTACTGCCGTGTTCAGTGCGTTTCTCGACAACATCACCGCCATGATCATCATCGGCTCGCTGTCGGTCGTCGCATGTCGCAAGCTCAACCTTGACCCGCAGCCGTTTCTGGTCACTGAAGGCATCATGACGAACGTAGGCGGGCTGTTGACATTGATAAGCTCGATTCCGAATATCATCATCGGCAAGGCGGCGGACATCAGCTATGTCGACTTTGTAGTGGTCGCGGGCCCGTACACCTTCCTGGCTATCGTCGCTAGTATGTTCATTGCCAGATTCCTCTTCCGTGCGTCTGTCCTTCGCCCGATGGGTCGGGCCGAGGCGCTGCGCAACAAAGAGCTGGTCGACGCGTTTGATCCATGGGAGACCGTGCACGATCGGCGCTTCTTCTACACCTCGATAGTCGGGGTGGTGCTTGTCATTTTGGCCTTTGCGCTCAAGCCGCAGATTCCCATTCTGCGTGACTTCGGTATAGAAGTGGTGGCGATGTCGGCCGCTGTCCTAATGTTGCTGCTGCACGGCAGGGACGTGGAACGCGACCTGGACGATGTGGAATGGTCGCTCGTCTTCTTCTTTGTGGGTCTCTTCGTGGTGATCGGAGTGGCCGAGCGCGCCGGGGTCCTACTCAAGATCGGCATGCTGCTTAACGCCCTGACGGCCAAGACAGGCGTAGTGGGCTTGATGTGGTTTACGGCGATCTTCTCGGCAGCGACCGACAACATCCCGCTGGCAGCCATGCTCGCGAAGATTCTCGGCTCAACGCCCGCAGCCGCAGACACCGTTAACCCCGCTCAGTGGTGGGCGGTCGTCTTCGGCGCCAACCTCGGCGGCAACATCACACCCATCGGATCGGCCAGCACCGTAGTCGCGTGCACTATCCTCAAAAGGCACGATCTTGGACTGACGTTCATGGGTTTCGTCAAACTTGGCGTCTGTTTCGCCGCTGCACAGCTCCTCCTTGCCAGCGCGTATCTGAAGATCCTTGAACACGTGCTCGCTCCGTAGCGGTGTCGATGGTCCGTCGCGGACTCGAGCGGGTGAGCCATGCTGCCGCGCCCGATAGCGGAGCACGTGCGTCTCGCATGTGCCTGAATCGAGCGCAACAGGGCAGGGAACGCCATGTGCTGTGCACAGCCCGGCGACCGGAGCACCGGCTCACGACGCAGGCGGACGAAGCGACGCTACTCCGCCCTCAAACCCCTTACAAAACCCGAGCTGATCGTGTAAACTACACAGTCTGGACTCCTGACGGATCAACCGGGCACATATTTGGTGCGTGCATGTTTTGCTTCAAGGGAATCAAACGTGCGAGCAGTACCAGCGCGGAGCGCATGGCATCCGTCCGCGCTGACGGGCGTTCGCTGCTGATCTTGCCGGATCTTGCGGCCTCATCAGCGCGCTCTCGTCGATCCGGTACGCCTGTGCGTGGGGCTCTGGACGCGTATCGTCTGTCACATTTAAGAACATGTTTGCTGACGGTCATTGTCTTGATTGCAGCCGTTTCAGCTACGACCGCGTACGCGGACGTCAGCGCATGCTGTCTACCCGACGCCAGGTGCCTGATGCTCGACGAGCAGGGGTGCACAATGGCATACGGGGAGTATCAGGCTGACGGCGTCACCTGCCGTGGCGACGCCGATGGCGATGCCGTGGTAGACGTCTGTGACAACTGCCCCGAGGACGAGAACCCAGGGCAGGAGGACCAAGACGGTGACACCGTAGGGGACCTGTGCGACAACTGTCCCGATTCACCGAATCCAGGCCAAACTGACAGCAACGGCGATGGCGTGGGTGACGCATGCGTGGTGCCTGCCCAGGCAGACATCATACCTGCGATGTGCTCGAACCAGTTGCTCAAGAGTACCCGCAGAGTGTTGCCGGTGGCCATCGTGGGAACGAAATCCTTCGAAGTAAGCAAGGTCGATGTCGCCACACTCACCCTTACGCGCGCAGACCGCGTAGGCGAGGCGATCTTCCCCATCACCTCCTCCAGCGCCGGGATACCTGCTGTAAGAGATGTCTCCTCGGCACATGATGGTCCCCTCTGCGAGTGCCCGCCACCCGGGCCCGATGGTCGAGAGGATCTGCTGGTTTGGTTCAGTACGACTAAGGCCGTCCGGGCGCTCGAGCTCTGGAGCAAGGAACCGGGGACATATATCCGCCTGACCGTGCGGGGGGAGCTGTTCGACGGTACCGTGTTCGAGGCTTCGGACTGTCTGTTAGCCCCGCATTCCTCGGTGTTTCCCCATACTCGTAGACGTGTTCCGCGCTGACTGCCGGCTGCCGCGCCGCTCGTTTTCTCTTGGCGTATTCTCCGCCGGAGAGACGATAAATGCATGACGGCTAACGACGACATATCGCCCGAGTAGCTTGAATGGCGAGGTCCGCAGCGCGAGCGTGCCTCAAGTACATTGCCGCTGCCGTTCTGTGGCATGGAGGTCGACGATGAAGACATTACCCATCAGGAGCCTGAGTGGGAAGGCTAGGCGAGCGCGTCGAGCGAACCGGACGGCGCGCCTGCACGCCGATCAACTCATCATGGATTATTTCAATTCAAACAGTGACTCGGCGGAACAACCTGGGGAACGCGGCACGCCGGTCAAGTTTGCAAATGACGTTCAGCATTCCACGGGTAGTAGCAGCCCGCACGCGCCGCCTTGCGAGCGATTTGAGCTATTCCCACGCGCTCCCAGCGGTACGGAGGATGAGGCGGTCTGCCGCGTACCTCCCCCTTCCAAGGCAGCAGGTCTGACCGTTCACATGGCTGAGCCGACCGCTGACCGTCACGCCGGCAAGACGAGACGACCGCTCACCCAGACGCATAATCAGAATCCTGCGTCACAATTCACAGTACGTGGCTTTGCCTGTGGCTGCGCAATCGGGGCCGCCGCCGCAGCTGTCGTGCTGTTGTGTCTGCAAGCCGTGCTGTGAGACGCCCCGGGGGCCTGGATGCACAACCCGTGCGCGATTCAACCGGTGGGTGTTTGGCCCGCGCTTGGCCACCCCTGCAGCTCGGCCCCGGCCCCCTCGGTCCGATTCTGTGTTGGACCGCTGGACCGGGCGCGGGTCGTAAGAGTCTACGCAGCGGAGGCCTCACGAGGCTGATGTTGCTTGGCGATCGCGACCACCGCATCAAAGTCGCGTGGGGAATGGATGGCCACTTCGCTTAGCATCTTGCGGTTCAGTTCCACGTCGGCCTCGTTCAGGCCGAATATCAAACGACTGTACCTGATGCCGCGAAGCTTGCACGCGGCTGAAAGTCGAGTGACCCACAAGGCGCGAAAGTCGCGCTTACGGCGTCGGCGGTCCCGGTAAGCGCTGGCGCCGGCACGTAGAAGGGCCTCCTTGGCCTGACGCCAGTGCTTGCTGCGGGCCCCGCGATAGCCGCGTGCCGCTTTGAGAATACGAACCTTCCTGCGGTGTCGAGCAGCGCCGTACGTGGCTCGTGCCATTGATGTAGACTCCTCAATCTTAGACGCGATGCGTGCCCGTCCGGGCGAGAGGGCACGTCGCTGGAGGTCAGGCGGTTCCCAACAAGACTCTCATCCGTCTGCCGAGCGCCTCGTCCAAAATCGCGCGCTGGCGCAGCTTACGGCGGCGTTTCCCACTCTTGCCGCTCATGAGATGTCCCGTGTTAGCGCGCCTGTGCTTGATCTTACCGCTGGCCGTCAGCTTGACGCGCTTCTTCAGACCCTTGTGCGTTTTCATCTTCGGCATTGTGGAACCGCCTCAGTTTGTCCTGCAAAGCAATCCAGAAAGCGAGCATTATATGCATCTCACGTCACCGGGCAACCCTCTGCCATCGCCATCCTCATTCGAGGGAGCATGACACTCCGGGCAGCGTCCGAAGTGCTTCGCTGGTGCCGGCGAGTACGCTCCGCGCCGCTGCCGATCTCGTACACTGGCTCGTCAGCGCCGTGCCACGGCACGGACTGAAGCCCGTGGCGCCGGCCCGCGCGCGGATCTCGCGAATGCACAACCGCTACATCCGGTTCTACGCGGGTCACGGCAGGATCGCCGACTGATATGCCTCCTGTTTCGCCGGGCGACCGGCCACACGCTCCCGGGATGTCGTTGAGATGACCGCAAGCCCTCGTTCAAGTATTCTACTGACTCGCCCGTGCGGAGCTGAAGGTTAGTCATGCAGTTTTCTGCTGGCGCGTGTCGGCGCCGGACACAGCAACGTGCCTACCGCCGGGCCCGCGGAGGCAACCTCGACGTCATGCTATACAGGCGGTGTCGCAGCTTCGCGTTGGTGCTCATAGCCGTCGGTGGCGGACCGGCATGCAGGCCGATCACCGACGCGACTGACGCAATAGCGCCCGAGCCTCGAGGCGACCTTATAGTAACGGCCGATGCGAGCGCCTCGCAGGTTGCCGCGGGGGCATCAGTGGTGTTGTCAGCAACAGCGATAGGCGGCACGGCACCGTACACATTCCGGTGGGACATGAACGCGGGGCCCGAAGGCTTCTCCATGCCGGGCGAAGTGGCGTCCTCTACCCTGGCGGTTGATTCACTTGCTCCCGCCGGGCGCTATGTCTTTCGGGTCACTGTGACTGATAGTCGTGGCCTGCATGACACCGATTTCGTCGTCGTGGTGGCTGACCCGCATCTGACCGTGGAAGCCAGAGCGGATGGCGACCGGGTTATGGAAGGCAGTCCAGTTACGTTGACCGCCGTCGTGACGGGCGCCACTGCTGAGGTAGTGTTTGAGTGGAGCGTTGAAAGCAGCCCGATAGCGCTCGACGTTGCGGGCGAGACTTCGGCCGAGCTCACGACGGAGCCACTCACCTCGGTCGGCACATACGTCTTTGTAGTCAAGGCCACCGATGCCACCGGCCTTGAGGCTACGGACAACATCGCCGTCGAAGTTGTGGGCGCGGGGCGCCTGTCAGTGCCCGCCCGCCTGACTGTCTGCGAACCGGCGAGGCTCTCAGCCGGCCTCGGGGGTTCCGAGGGCGATGTGACGATTCTGTGGGAGGTAATCAGCGGAGAGGCGTCTCTCGCGGATACGTCTGCGAATGAAACCACGCTTACAGCGACGGCACCGGGAGCGGTGCACCTGCGGTTGACCGTCGATTCCAGCCCGGAGTCCGAGCAGGCGGAGACGACGACGCAGGACTTCGCCATAGAATCGGTTGAAACGCAGGCCCCGCGCGTCTTAATTCAGACGAATCTTGGGCCGTTCACCGTCGAGCTTGACGGTGCCGCGGCTCCGCTGCATACCGCGAATTTTCTTGCATATGTTGACGAAGGCTTCTACGATGGCCTGCTCTTCCATCGCAATGCATGTATGCCCGAGGCCGAAGGCGGTGAATGCCTCCCGTTTGTGCTACAAGGGGGCGGATTCAGGCGCGTGGACGGGGAGCTGGATGCAGCGGTGCCTACTCACGAGCCCGTAGAGACGGAGGCCGGAAACGGACTTACTAACGCCGAAGTCTACTCGGTCGCTGTGGCGCTGACCGACACCGACGTGAACTCCGGAACCTCCCAGTTCTTTATTAATCTTGCCGATAACAGCTTCCTGGACGACCGGGGGTTTACCGTTTTCGGCCGGGTGGTCGCCGGGACCGCCGTTGTCGACGGCATCGTCGCGATGGAGCGGACGGAGAGCCCGATCGTCCCCGGGGAGGTATCGCTTCCGGTTGAGGACGTTATGATAGATAGCGCCGTCCGCACGTGCGACTGAATCAACCCTTGTGCGTGATCCGGCGCCGGAGATTCGCGCCCCGGGCGTGAGTGCGGGTTACATGCACCGGCTGCTTACCCTGCCGGCTCAGGAACATGGCGCGTAGGCGCGCACGGTCGTTTAGATCGGCAGGCGTTTTTTCAACGGAGCAGTGCAACAGTGGTGATCGATCAGAACCCCGCCGACAGGTTGGAAGACTTATCCGCCCGGATCGTAGCTATCCGGGACTCTCTTTGACTTTCCTGCAAAGCTCGATGCCCTATCTACGTTAGAGGCGAGGATGGCGGGGCCCGGGTTCTGGAGCAACCAGGACGCAGCCCAGCAGACCATCCAGGAGCTCAAATCCGTCAAAGCGGTGATAGAGCCGATACGCAAGCTACTTTCGCGCGTTGACGATCTGCGCGCGATGGTGGAGCTTCTGGACGAGCAGGAGGATTCGGAGACCCGCGCGGAGTTGTGTGGCGGCCTGGACGCTCTACACGAGGAGGTCGACCGTGTCGAGCTGTTGACAATGCTCTGCGGGCCTAACGATCAGCGCAACTGCTTCTTCAATATCCAAGCAGGCACCGGAGGGGATGATGCGTGTGACTGGGCGGAGATGCTCCTTCGAATGTACCTGCGCTTCTTCGAACGCAATGACTACGACGTGGAGGAGCTTTCCATGCGCTATGGGGAGGCCGCGGGCATACAGTCGTGCAGCCTGCTGGTCAAAGGGCCCTACGCCTACGGGTACCTCTCGTGTGAGACGGGTGTTCACCGGCTTGTACGCATCTCACCTTTCAGCGCGCAAGGGAAACGCGAGACCAGCTTCGCCTCCGTCGACGCTCAGCCGGAGCTAGAGAACATCGAGATTGACATCGACTGGGAGCTGGAGGTCCGTGAGGACACGTACAGGGCAAGTGGCAAAGGGGGCCAGCACGTCAACAAGACGTCGTCAGCCGTCAGGCTCACTCACTCCGCCACCGGCATCGTGGTGCAATGTCAGAACGAACGCTCACAACATAAGAACCGGGCAACCGCCAGGAAGATGCTCACTGCAAGACTCTACCAGTTGGAGCAGGCCAAGCGCGACAGCGAGCAGGCCAAGACCTACAGCGAAAAGGGGCAGATTGGATGGGGCAACGCGATCCGCAGCTACTTCCTGTACCCCGAGCAGCGCGTCAAGGACGCGCGGACTTACGTGACGACCTCCGACACGCAGGGTGTGCTCGACGGCAACATCCAGCCTTTCATTGACGCGGAACTGCGCCGGCGAGCGGCGGCTCGCCACAAATAACGAGCTCCCTTCAGCCATGGAAGAAAGCTGCGCACCTTCTGCTGCCAGGGGGCGCGCGATCCGGTACGAGGGCGGCCCATCGCTGAACGAGCAATGATCCCGACCCGGAGTCAGGTTGACCAGCCGTCCTTCCGTCGGCACCGGTTCAAGATGTGGGCGTCTCGTAGAACGCTTGCCACATGGCCTCGGCGAAGAGCTTGTGGGCCAGCGCATTGGGGTGGGCGTCTCGACGGTTGAGGGTCAGGTCCGCTGGGGCGTACCCGTTTAGAGCCGGCAGTAAGTCGAGTACTCGTATTTGACGGGGCTCGAACACTTCGCCAAGCAAACTGAGAACCCGCCCGTGGTCGAAGTCGCCGTTAAGCATCTGAAGCATCGGCAGGAGCACGACGCGCAGCTCCACGCCTTGCTGCAAGCACTGCTCACGTATCGCCAGTAGTCGAGCCCCTTGTTGCCTCCGTATGGCGTCGTCGGCATACGCCCGGGCCAACAACTTCTTATACTCACGAACCGCAGGCAGTCGCGGAAGATAAAGCGTGCGGTATAGATAATCCACCAGGCACGAGCGATCCGGGTCGAACAGGAGCGGTTCGGGCACCCGAAGCGGATCAGAATCTCCGCTGCCCGGCAAAAGTGTGTCCAAGTCGTTTGCGACGTAGCACAGTACGATCTCATCCACGCTGTACTGCGAGATGATGTCACGAAGCGGCGTGAGTTGAGCCTTGGTGTCCCACCCTGGCTTGGCGACGTTCATCACTTCGTACGTTCCCGGTGACCGCTGATTCAGCCTGGCCCCGATCATATCGGTGAACCTGTCTTCGACCCGCTCGATGCCCCATCCGTACGTGAAGGAGTCTCCGATGAATGCGATTCGACGGACACCGGGCGGCTTGTCCGTGCTCCACTCGACGTCGCGGCAGCCCAGGGAGTTCAGTTTGGTGTTCAGCACAAACCAGCGACGGGCTGGCAACGACACGCCGTAGGCGTCCGTCTCGACGCACACGAACCTGAAGTAGCTTTCGCCAGCAAGTCCGACGGCGCCCAACAGACACAACAGGACCAGCAGGTTGCCCAGCACAAGAGCCAGCCCTCGTCGCCTTTCACGTGGGAAGAACTTGAAGAAGCACCAGGTATGCACCACCAACGAGAAGAACAGCAACCACCACAGCACGTAATCCGCAAGGTACCCGAAGGCTCGGGCGGTCAGCATCAAGCCCGCTCCAAGGAAATGTCGACGGCCGGCGCAGAATGCGTGATCGAACCCACGGATATCCGGTCGACACCCGTCTCGGCAAGCGCGCGCGCGGTGACAGGAGTAACACCGCCGGAAGCCTCGAGGGCGATTGTCCCGCGTAGACCCGCTTCGTCCCGAAGGGCCACGGCCTGGCGAACCGCAGCGAGCGGAAAGTTGTCCAAGACGATGACGTCGATGCCGACTACCTTAAGCAGCTCCTCTACTTGTCGCGGGGTATCAGCCTCAACTGCGATAAACGCGGGCGCGTTCCCAGCCTGCGAGAGGCGATTGAGATAGCCGAACACGGTCGCTGCAAGGCGGTCCTCGTTGATGCCGGTAAGGTGATTGTCTTTTATCAACACCGCGTCGTACAACCCCATGCGATGGTTCGTCCCGCCGCCGCAGCGGACCGCGTACTTCTCCAGCATGCGCCACCCGGGGGTTGTCTTGCGTGTATCCAGAATAGCGGCACCCGTGCCCGCGACCGCGTCCACAAACTGCCGCGTAAGCGTTGCGATTCCCGACAGACGCTGTAGGAAGTTGAGCAGAACGCGCTCTGCTGAGAGCACCGGTCCCAGCGGCCCATGAACGGACGCAAGCTGCGCCGGAGGTGTTTTTATCAACGCACCGTCCTTCCCCGTATCCGTCCAGGCGATTTCGATGGAATCGTCGTACGCCCGGAGTACCTCTGCAGCGATTCCCCGTCCCGCGAACACGCCGCCGGCTTTCGCCACCAGGTTGAACGACGCCCGCTCGTGCACGTCATCGAGCAAGCCTGTGGTGATGTCACCGTCGCCCAGATCCTCCGCCCGGGCGGCGGCAATTAGGCGCGCGACGCTTTCATCGTCGGATACGCTCATAACAAAGGATTCTCCACCGCGCATCGTCCACCCGCAAGCAAGTTCCGGATGCGCTCGCCTGGTACGCCGCATCTCGGCGAACTCGCGACCCTGCAATCCGGTCGCCATCTGGCCTACATTGCCGGGCTGCCAGCGCCGGTTCGGCTCCGCGTTGACTCATCTGGCGGGCGTATAGCGTTGTGGGTCGTGATAAAGTGTCACA
>JBHHXS010000134.1:0-9303 GCA_046757145.1 Phycisphaerae bacterium
ACGCCACCCTCCTCTTTTCACGTGTTCCACCGCGGCCGCGTCCCGGTCACGAAGCATAGCTGTCGAAATAAGTAGTGGCGTTTGGCAGCGAGTTCGGCAAGTCTGTTCAGCGAGGCTTTATCAAAGCGATCGCTGTAATGCCACGCGATTATCTCGTCCTCCAGCTCACGCCAGCGGCGACTACCGCTGAGCTTGCGCTTGCGCTTGGGGTCCCGTCCTTCGAGCAACCCCCTCACCTCAAGCTCCACACGTTTCAGCTCGACGGCTATGCGGTGGGCCACCACGTCATGCGGCAAGCGTGGCTCCGCCAGCGGCTGCTCGACCTGTGCGTTCTCTTCCGGCTCCTCGGCGACCCTGTCCGCGTCACCGACCTCGTCGGTCTCAATGACGTCGGCAGACACCGGCGGGCTCTCGGCAGGGTACTCCTCAGCGTCCGGGCGGGACACCTCCAGGCGACGCGTCGACGGATCGAGCAGGTCAAGATCATCCTCGGGGACGACCTCGGGTGCCGCAGCGGCCTCAGCTGAATACCCGTCGACTACCGTGGGGGCATCGTCAGCGCGGTTCGCATCACCTAGTGGAGTCGGCTGATCAGGAGCGGTGTCTCCGTTGTCAGCATCCGTCCGGCGTGTCTCGTCCTGCGTCATCCTCGTTTCTGCCGATTCAGCCGCAGCACGACTGCAGCCGTGAAGCCGTCGACTGTGGTCATACTTTGCCGACTTCGATCACTAGCAGCGCCTTTCCCGGAATCGGACGCCCGCTGCATCAACCTATCTACTGCGCCTGCGTCCATCATACAAGAGACTCCGGAGCACTGCATGACGACCGGCGCTGACGCCTGGGCCGGGGAATCCCAGTGCAAAGGACGGAGCGCCAAGCCCACAGTCACGAGCGGCGGCGGGGCGGACGGCCCGCAGGCTGGGGGCCGCCGCGCTAAGGGCGGTCTCCGGGCTAGCGGTCTCTAGGCGCCTATCCTTGATCGCTCATGGCGTTGCCTTGTCATAGGGATCGCCAATCTTCAGCGTCCCGAGCGATCGTAGGTCACGTTGTCTACGCGTGTTGTCCGTTTAACTGTGGAAATACCGGCCTGTTGGGAGATGAGACATGATCGAAATGATCCTGCTGCTCGTGTCAGTGTTCACGCCATTGCTTGAGCGCCTTTTCGACTGTGTGGCGTCGATCTGGTCCGCGTAATACCCGAGCAAAGCCCGCGTCCCGAGCGCCCGTGCTTCAGGCAGCATAACGCCCTCAGGGACGCGGGCGCCCCTTCCGCACCCACGCGTCATACCCGTGCGTCAGCGCAAATCACCGTTCGGTGAGGGCGGTCTGAAGGGCAAGAACGGCATAGGCGGTCACCAAGTGGGGGTTACCCTCGTACCAGCGGTCCTGCTCATTGACCCACAGCCCCTCCGGGTGCTGCAGGGAGAGGAGCTTTGCACAGAGTTCCGTTCGCCACCGGTGCGGCACACCGTCGGCGTCGACAATAATCTGCCGGCCCCAAGCGTGCAGCGCTCGCGCGAAGACGTAATAATAGTAGTAGAGCCCCTCCTTCGACTGGGCTTGAGGCATATTGGGATTGTGATCGAGGTCGTAGTTTCGGCGTATCCAGTCCAGCGCCCGCCTGACGCGTATGTCGTTGCGATCAACGTTGGCGTAGAGCATGCTTTTGAAGCCCGCGTAGGTCATGCTCCCGTAGGTGCGCAGGCGTGGCTTGCCGTCGATGATTTCGATCCCCGCCTTTGACTCCCCACCCCCCACCGGGCTGTAAACGAATCCGCCGTCGGCGCTCTCCGCCGCAAACGCCTGATCGTTCGTTTCACCCAGCATCTGGCAGCGTCGCATAAAGACCATCGCCTTTTCATAAACGGGATCATCAGGCGGCAGTCCGCTCTGCTTCAGGGCCTCGAGCATCATCTGAGTATTGGATAGATCCGGCCTTTTATGTCGTCCATACCCCTGCCCTCCGTAGAACGTGCTGGAGCTTTCATGTCCTTCCCCGCCGTCCCATTGCAGCTTCTTGAGGAAGTTCTGGGCGTTGCTGATTGTACGGGCGTGCGCCGGGTCCTTTGTGGCAGAAAGTGCCATCAGTGCGACACTAGTGTGGTAATTGCGCATGCCTTCGCCCGGCACGTATATGCCGCCGTCCGGCTGCACGTAGGTCAAGAGATAATCAAGCCCGCGTTTGGCCGCCCGGTGGTTGGCACCGTAACGGCTGTCCTGCAGAAAACACTTGACTACAAGGGCGGTAATCGCGGGGTGTGGTCTCCCGAACGCCTCCCACGCCCCGTCCGGGCGCTGCGAAGCCGCCAGATACCGCAGAGCACGATCGACAGCGGCCTGTGGACGGGGGTCGACCAAGGACTTCGGCTCGGCCTCAGCGAGCTGAGCCGATGCGGGCAGGGTACCGGCGACGGCGGTCAGCCCGCCGCAAGCCGACAATACCGTTGCCATGGCTCGCAGTCGGATCATCTGGTGGCAGTTTCGCATCAACGCGTCCGATACACAAGTGACGCCGCGGTTACCTCTCGCGCTGGATTCGATGCGAGTTGTTCGGTAGGATTGAGGGCAATGACGGTCGGAGGGAGCGATCCCGGAACCTCGGATGATGGAGATTGCACGATGTGGAGCACGATCTGGAGCACGGTGCCAGGCACACTGATATGCTTTAGCTTGTTATCCTCGGTGGTGGCACAGGCACCGGCGTCTGAAATACAGGCACAAACGAAGGGGGACAAAGCGCAAAAGTCGGAAGAAGGTGCGCATAGTCAGGGCGTACTGGCCGAACCCGTAACGTCGAGCCTCGAGGATAAGCCCACAAATGACCCAAAGGAGATCCTCAAGCGTGCTGCCGACGCTGCTAAAGGTCTGAAGCGTTTTTACTATGAAGCCTCGTGCAAAGGCACGGGTCCGCTTGCTGAGAACGTACCGATACTGTGGGGAACGGTCATATTGGGGGGCAGATCGAGCACCCCCCCCGAGAAGTTCAGAGTCATGGTGCCGAGCACCGTACCCGGTTCGGCCGGCCTGGTCGTCGCGATGGCAGGATCGGACGGTAAGACTTTCTACCTCGTCGATGTCAAAAGGGAGACCGTGACTGAATCGGAAGACCGGGCGGTGATCAGCGATATGGCCCCGATAGTCGACTACCTGGCGGTGCCGGAACTGGTGCACACGGACCCATTCGGGGAGGCGATGAGGGCGTCCAAGGTCGAGTTCAACGGGACCGAGGAGGTCAATGGAATCCCTTGCTACGTTGTAACCGTGTCCAACGCAGACGGCACGCGTACAACACAGTGGTATTTCTCAGTGCGAGATGCATACCCCCGGAAGGTGAAGCGTACTACGAAGGACTCCCAAGGTCGCACCGGCACAACACAGATCACGCTCTCCAAGGTAGCGCCGAACCCAGCCATGGAGCGGGATCCATTCGTGAAGTACGTACCTAAGGGATACAAGGTAGTTGCTCTCGCGACAAAGAAGAGCACTGACGAGCCCGCGGGCGACCAGGCGCAGCCGGAATAGCGCGAGCGTCACGTGAGCCCTACCGGGGGCTAATCCCCAACAGCTTTTACGGGCTGTGCCCGATCGACGTAGATCTTCAGGGCGATTCGCTCGTCGTCCGTGCCCTTCTTGGCGATGCGAACCTCTCCGCGTATACGCTCGCCCACGCGGATGTCCTCAAGTCGGGCAAGGACCCCGTTGATCATGACCTCGGTCTCCCTGTTCACGGTTCCCGTGCCATGCATCTCCTGGTTGCGCTTCTCGTTGAAATAAACGACGGTGATCTCACCCGTACCGTCGGGCCGAGCGTCTATCTTCTCCACCTTCCCTTCAAGCGTGATGACCTCATAGGCAGGATCGTTCTCGCGGCATCCACCAGGAGCGAAGACAAGCGCCAGCGCTCCGCAGCAGGCAATACGACGCAACGAAGGAGAAACTGTTGTCATCGTTGACACCCCTTACTCATCCTCGATTCTCCAGTCCTCGACTCCCTACGGTCATAGTGTAGTGCGCCCGGACACTCTGGCAACACCTCAGGAGGCTGATCCGGGGACAACGATGAACGGTCGATCCGCAGGCACATGGCGCAGGACCGCGGCATCCAGCGAATCGAGGGTGTGCCCGCGCACGGTGTGTACGCGCGAACCAAGCGTACGCACCCAGTCAGCAGCTGATCCGAAACGTTGAGCGATCGGCGCAACCACGCAGACACCGACAGCCCAGCAGTTGACGGCATCGACAAACTCGCGCACCTCAATCGGCGACAGCAGGCACGCCTCCGCCGGGGCCTCGAGCCCGAGAACGACGCCGCTTGATTCAAGGTTCAGTCGGCATCGTTTAAGCAGCGCGAAAGTGAAGTTGACAGCGTCTTGATACCTTGTGAACCCGAAACTGTCTCCCGTTCGAACCACAGGGGGGATCGTGACGTTCAGACAGCGTGCGCCGAGCCCGGCTGCCACGTCGAGGCCGTGTATGAGATCCTCCCGCGCTTGCGCGACCTTAGTGGAGTGTAGGCGGGCCGCAACCGCGACTACCGGCAGGCCCAGTCCCATGCCTTCTTCGCGGCGTCGGCACCGACCCCCCGGCGCGGGCGCGGCGTTGGTGCTCGACAGCGTCGCCCGAATCACGTGCTGGGGCAACTCGATACCATCGAATCCCGAATCAGCAGCGCGCGAGACCTGTTCTCTGACCGCGGCGGCAGTTGGTGCGCGCTCGATTCTAAGGACTGTCGGTCTGGGCGTATGTGCCGGCTCTTCCGTGGACTCCATCAATTCACACACAGTCGTATGTTGCCGACGCGGATCGGCGTCGGCAGGCTTCAGCTCGGTTTTGATAATACACGTGCCGGCGATTATACTCGCGCGACGTCGCCGGCGTGAACCGCATCGATGAGCCCAGCATGGGCAGTAGACTGCGAGATTACTGTTTCTTCTGATGGCCGAAACCTGTCGAATTCGAGTGCTACCCGACCTGCTGGTAAGCAAAATTGCGGCCGGCGAGGTCGTGGAACGTCCTGCGAGCGTCGTCAAAGAACTGCTCGAAAACGCCATCGACGCCGGCGCCTCGCGCATTTCGGTGGCTATCGAGGCTGGTGGCAAGCAGCTCATCCGGGTGACGGACGACGGATGCGGTATGTCGGCTGAGGAGCTCCGGCTCTGCGTCATGCCCCACGCTACCAGCAAGATAGACAATGAGGACGATCTGTATTCGATTGCAACGATGGGGTTTCGCGGCGAGGCGCTTGCGAGCATATCGGCGGTATCCAAGCTGCGGGTCGTCTCTCGCCCCAAGGACGCGGAGGAGGGCTCGGAGGTCCGCGTGGCAGGGGAGCAAGTAGAGGCGTTGCATGCAGCCGGATGCCCCGTGGGGACCAGCATCGAGGTGCGTGATCTGTTCTTCAATGTTCCGGCCCGGCGCAAGTTCCTGCGCGGTAACTCCACTGAGGTCGGGCATGTCAACGAGCAGTTCGCCCGAGTCGCCCTTGCCTGGCCTGAAATAGGCTTTGAGTTGAGCAATAATCAGCGGATCACGCAGAACCTCGCTCGATGCAAGACGCGTTTGGAGCGCATCGCAAAGTTCTACGGCGTGGAACTGGGATCGGCCCTTCTGCGAATTGACAGGTCGGAGCGTGGGATCGACCTTGAGGCCTACGTGGCGCCGCCGGCGCAGTCGCGCGCGACGACCCAGTGGCAGTACACCTACGTAAACGGCAGGTTCATCCGCGATCGCTTTCTTCAGCACGCGGTCAAGGAAGCATACCGCGGGCTGATGGACGCCGATCGTCACGGCGTCGTTTTCTTGTTCCTGAAGGTCGACCCGCAGCAGGTGGACGTCAACGTGCATCCGACGAAGTCGGAGGTGCGTTGGGCTGACTCGAATCTGATCCACTCGCAGGTGCTCAGTGCCTTGCGCGAGACATTGCACAGGTGCGATCTGTCGCCCGCCCTGCGCACTGATCGTGCACGCAGGCCTGGCGCGAGCGTCGATCCAGCGGAACAGGATCGCATCCGGAAGGAGATGGCGGAGACCCTGAAGCGAATGACGCCGATTCAACCAGGGGCTCAGGCGGCTTCGGGCGAGGTGAACAGTCTCGCCGGCGCGGGACAAACCACGGAATCGGGCTCGCGTCACGTGCCGTCGCCGACCGGACAACGCGATTCCGCGCGGGCCGCGGAGCACGGGGCGCTGCCGAATGCAGAGCAGATATGGCAATCACTCTACGGTACACCCGCATCATCTGATACGGCGCCCCAGGCTGCTCCAGGCGCCGGGGACCTACACGACCCGGGACGCGAGGGAGTGCAGTCACTGGGAACGTCATCTGGAGAGCCGGTGGGACAGCCGCCTGCGCGCCCGCCACACGGTGCGGTACGGCGCCCGCGGGCGATCCAATTGCACAACCTTTATCTCGTCGCGGAAACGGACGACGGTATCGTCATTGTCGATCAGCACGCGTTGCACGAGCGGATCATGTACGAACAACTGCGCGAGCGTTTCGCGCGGGGCCCGCTGGAATCCCAACGGCTATTGCTGCCTGAGACCATGAAGCTTGCGCCGCGTGATGTGACGCTGATTGAGACACACGCTGAGCTTCTCCATGGTCTTGGGATTGAGGTGACGCCCTTTGGGCGCGACTCTATCGCAATCCACGCCTTCCCTTCCCTCCTAAGGGATGCGGACGTAATCTCCTTCATGCGGGATCTTCTGGATGGTCTTGCCCAGCACAGTGTGACGACCCCTCGCGAGGCGGTGATCCACGGGATCCTCGATATGATGGCATGCAAGGCGGCAGTGAAGGCGGGTGATCCGCTGACAGACGAGGAAATAGACGCGCTGATGCGACAGCGGCATCTGATCGAAAGATCCAGCAGTTGCCCGCACGGCCGCCCTACGATGCTTCGCCTGACACGAGCCGATCTCGACCGGCAGTTCAAACGAACGTGACGGGCGGACTCATGCTTGGGCGGTGGCGGGCGGGGCGCCAGTCTTGCCGCCCCGGTCGTATTGGATGCGCTAGCATCCTGAATGAACGGACGCCGGCAAATGAACCGGGGAAGCTCTCCAGATTATTACCAGACGCTTGGAGTCAGCCGAGACGCGGATCAAGACAGGATCAAGCGTGCATACCGGAGGCTGGCGAAAAAGTACCACCCCGACCGAAACCCGAATAACCCTGAGGCAGAGAAACGGTTCAGGGAGGTGCAGCGAGCCTACCAGGTGCTTAGCGACCCCGAAACACGTGCCCAGTACGACCGCTTCGGGGAGGCGGGGGTGGGCCGCTTCACTACCGACCCGCAGGGGCACAAGGTCTATCAGTGGGGCGGGGGCTCATCGATAGGCATCGATGATCTGGAGGATCTGCTGTCTGCATTCGGCGGTGAGCGACGACCCAGCATTCTCGAGGAGTTCTTCGGGGGCCCACGCAGAGCAAGACGCGCGTCTGCGGCCAGACGGCGGGGGAAGGATGTAGAGCACCAAATCACCCTGACATTCGATCAGGCCGCACAGGGGTGCTCGATCGCGGTTAGGCTCTCCCGCGGCCAGGACGGGCCGTCCGAAGAACTCGAGGTGAAGCTTCCGCCCGGCGTGGAGGATGGTCAGCGTGTTCGCGTAAAGGGGCGTGGCGGCGTCGGGGTAAACGGTGGGCCGCCCGGTGATTTGTTTCTTTGCTGTACGATATCCCCACATAAGTACTTCAGAAGGAAGGGCGCGGACATATATCTCGACCTTCCGGTCACCGTGAGTGAAGCAGCCCTGGGTGCCAAGATCGAGGTACCCGCAATCGACGGGCGGGCGCTGGTAGTGCTTCCGCCGGGGACTCCCAGCGGGACGAAGCTGCGTCTTGCGAATCGCGGGCTGGTGCGGCGCGCGCCCCCGGGACGAGGCGACCACTTCATCGTCGTCAAGATCGTCCCCCCCACGACCCTGAGTGACGAGCAGCGGAGGCTGTTCGAGGAGCTGCGCAAGTGCGAGAAAGAGGATCCGCGTTCTGGTTGCGATTGGTGGAAAGGCTAGTGCGATGACAGCGGAGTCTGGGATGACCGACTCCGGCCGTATCCGGGTGGCGGTGGCTATTCTGGTGATAGGCGTTGTGCTTATCCTCTGGTCCTGGGGCAACTGGGTCTACCGGGCGTCGGTGGAGGAGCGGCCCTCGAGAGCTGTGAGTACGCAAGCCGCAGCACCGGACGCCCAGAGAGACCGGGCGATAAAAGTGCTTCCGCAAGTGCTCGCATACGCCGCTGTCATAGTGCTTGTGGCACTGTTCGGGGGGTATGCGCTGCTTCGCGCTTCTCGCCGGTACCGCGAGGCTGCGGGACGTGACCGATCAACTCCAAGCGCGGTCCAGGATGTATGGGCGATGCACAAGACCCCGCCTTACGAACAAGACGAAGAGCATTTCGAGTAGTGTAAGCAACGATGAGATTGGACGGCAAAGTCACACTGGTCACTGGAGGCGGGAAGCGTGTGGGGCGTGCCATCGTCCTCGAACTTGCGGAGGCAGGCTGCGACGTCGCGATTCACTATCACCGATCGGAGGAGGATGCTCAAGAGACAGCGACGCTAGTGACGCGCATGGGGTGCCGTGCGATCACCGTGCATGGCAATCTGGAGGATCCCGCGAGCTGGCCTACGGTCGTCCGCCAGGCTGTCGATGGTCTGGGCCGACTTGACATCCTGGTCAATAACGCGTCGGTTTTTCTGAGCTCAGCCCCGGACACGATAGACGCGTTTGATAGCAAGCGTTGGGAGTCGGTGCTGCGAACCAACCTCGTCGCACCAATGGGGCTGTCCCACCACGCGCGAAGCCATTTGGCGGCGGACGGCATGGGCAAGATCGTGAACGTCAGCGACATCTCTGCGGAGCGGCCGTGGCCCGACCACCTGGCGTACTGCATCTCCAAGGCGGGCTTGGACGCCCTCACCAAAGGCCTTGCGAGGGCATTGGCCCCTAGCATCCAGGTCAACGGCGTCGCACTGGGAATAGCAGTTTTCCCGGAGGAGTACTCACAGACGCTACGCAGGTCCCTGGTCGGGAAGGTCCCCCTGCAACGTGCGGGAACTCCCGGTGAGGTCGCTGCAGCAGTGCGGTTCATTGTGGAAGCAGGCGACTATATGACGGGCGAGATTATCAAGCTCGACGGGGGCCGGAGCATTACTTAGGGCTCGATGACAGGATCGGCGGGACGGCATCCGAGCCCGGAGCGCGAGCGACGGGATCGTCGTGATGACGCCAACGCCCCCGGTTCGTTCCGAGTCCACGTGGTTGCATGGTCTCGCGTGTCCCCGCGCCGGCGCTTGGGG